>CALKWL010000316.1 GCA_938004235.1 uncultured Gammaproteobacteria bacterium | reverse complement strand
ATTGACTGACGTGACTGGAGTTCAGACGTGTGCTCTTCCGATCTAAAAACAGCGCCCAAATCCAAGCCTCTCGCCATGGCATTGAGCAACCAGGCTGCGCTGTTTTCCGCCAAGGATATGATCCCGGAGGCTGAGGAAAGCTATAAAAAGGCGCTGACAATGTATGAAACGGCGCTGAACCCGAACCATCTTGCCGTCGCGACCGCGCTTAGCCAGCTTGCCGGTTTTTACTTCCTGCACGACCGTCACGCCGAGGCCGTGCCGCTTTACAACCGCGCGCTGAGTATCGACGAGCGTGCGCTTGGCGCTGAGCATCCGGAGGTTGCCAAGGATCTTTACAACCTTGCCACCGTGAACACACTATTGGGCAACTACAAGGATGCCGAAATGCAAGCGCAGCGCAGCCTGCAAATTCGCCAGAAAGTGCTCAAAGCCAATGATCCCGCGCTGGTGCGCACACTGGATCGCATGGCAGAAAATTTTGCTCTGCAAGGGCGTCTCGATGAAGCGCTGCGTGTTTATGGGCTTGCCGTGAGCGCAAGCGAAAAGGCTCACGGCGCGGATGCCGAGGAAACCCGAGTGTGCAAGGCGAAATTCGCCAATGTGCAATCCCAGCTGAGCGGCGGCGCAACCCCCTGATAACCGCAGCGGGGGCAAGCGCACACCAGGCTACAAACACCATGACGCCCCCGCCCGCCCCAGCCAAACAGAGCGCTTATGCTGTTCGGGCGCTGGGTCTGAGCAAAACTTTCTCGCACCCAACCCTTGGCGAAGTCAGCGCGGTTGATCGCATCAACCTTTGCGTACCACGCGGCATTTGTTTTGGGTTGCTGGGGCCAAATGGCGCCGGCAAAACGACCACCTTGCGCATGTTGCTTGGCCTGCTGCCGCCAAGCGCGGGCACCCTCGAACTGCTAGGCCTGTCCATGCCGCAGGACGAGTTGCGCGTGCGCGCCAAGCTTGGCATCGTGCCACAAGCGGACAACCTTGATCCTGATCTGAGCGTGCGACAGAATCTGCGCGTGTATGCAAGCTTTTTTGGCTTACCGCGCAAGAATCTGGATGCGCACATCGAGCAACTGCTCCACTTCGCCCACTTGTCAGAGCGCGGACATGCCCGTGTCGAAAGCCTGTCTGGCGGAATGAAACGTCGTCTGACGCTGGCGCGCGCCCTGATTAACGCGCCCGAGCTTCTAGTCTTGGATGAACCCACCACAGGACTGGATCCACAAGCGCGTCACACGCTGTGGCGTCGCCTGGAAGAACTCAAGGCGCAAGGCACGACGCTTCTACTGACGACGCATTACATGGACGAAGCCGAGCGCCTGTGTGATGAGCTGGTGGTCATGGATCACGGTCGCGTGCTGGATCAGGGCTCACCGCGCAGTCTTATCGCCCGGCATGTCGAGTCCTGGGTCATCGAGATTCGCCATGCGGCTCAAAACATCTCCGCTTTTGCGCCTCTGCGCGAATGGGGCAAACTGGAGCAGCATGGCTCAAGCCTGTACCTCTACACCCATGCACGCCATGAAGCGATGGTTCAGCTGGATGCGCTCGCACACGCCTTGGCTTCTCCGCCGGTCCTGCTGCAACGCCCGGCAGGACTGGAGGACGTCTTTCTGCGTCTGACCGGGCGCGACCTGAGGGAAGACGCGTGAACTTACACGTCTCTTTCCCAGCCGCTTTTGCCGTGTTTTCACGCAATTTCCTCGTCTGGCGCAGACTCTTCTGGCCTGCCCTGGTCATGAATTTTGGCGAACCTGCGCTCTATCTTCTTGGCTTGGGACTCGGGCTGGGGCATTTTATCGGCGAGATGGACGGCGTAAATTACCTCGCCTTTCTGGCCTCCGGCATCATCGCGTCATCGGCGATGAATACCGCCAGTTTTGAAGGCATGTATTCGGTCTACACCCGCATGGGGCCGCAAAAAACCTACGACGCCATGCTGGCGACGCCCGTGCGCGTTCAGGACATCGTCATGGGCGAAATGTTGTGGTGCGGAGCCAAAGCATTGTTCAGCGCCAGCGGGATTTTTCTTGTCGCACTGGCGCTGGGCGTGATATCCAGCCCCTTGGCGCTTTGGGTGCTGCCCGCCGCCGTGCTGACCGGCCTGGCCTTTGCAGGACCCGCGATTATGATGAGCGCACTCGCGCGCAACTACGATTTTTTCAACTATTACTTCGTGCTGGCGCTCACGCCCATGCTCCTGGTGTCGGGCGTGTTTTTCCCCCTGGACGGCCTCCCTGCCGCCGTGCGCCCCTGGATTGACCTGTTGCCCTTGATTCATGCCGTCGAACTGATCCGCGGGCTTGTGCTGGATGTAGCGCTTTCCCGACCATGGTCTAACCTCGCCGTATTGAGCGCTTACGCATTGTGTGGCTTTTGGGGCGCGGTGTGGCTCGTGCGTCGCCGCTTGCTGGAGTGATGAATTTGCCAAGCTTGCCGCTGAACTCGTTATCCTCGCCTGGTTTTTCACCTGAAATGCCAGGCTTTGTACAGGCCAACCTACTGGTGGGTCTGTTTTATCTCTTTTTCGTCACACTGGTCGCTCTCGCCTTTCCTGGCGTCGCCCCAATCTATCCGTCCAGCGCCGTCGCCATGTTTGCCGCCCTGATTGGGGGCTGGCGCTGGTTGCCGGGCATTGCGCTGGCCTCTTGGCTGGGACATGACATCTTCATGGACTGGTCAAGCGCCTGGTCGCTATGGATTACGCTCGGCAACGTCCTCGCCCCCGCAATCGGCGCGCTGATTCTGCGGCGGGTATTCCCCGATGCCGGCCTTGCCCTTGAATCCGGGAAAGGCGTCACCCTGTTTGCCGGCATCGCTTTTCTGAGCAGCGCCCTCAGCGCCGCCTTCGGCGGACTCGCGATCATTTCCGATCTGCGCCCCGACCTTGCGTTCAACCACGCTTTTTTCACCTGGCTCGTTGCCGACCTGGCGTCCGTCATGATGCTGACCCCGGCGCTTGTGCTCTGGTGGCGAGAATCACGCCAGCCTTGCCAGCTGCTGCGCGGCGACTCCGAAATGTGGCTTGCCGCATCAACACTCATCGTGATGACGAGCGTCCTGTTTTTCATGCCCGCTGTCGACGCATCCTCACTCTTGCGCGCTGGCACCTTTTTGATCCTGCTGCCGCTGGTATGGGTCGCGCTGCGTTTTCCCCAGCGCAGTACATTCACCTTGATGGCCATGGTCTTTATCCTCAGCCTGTACGGCACCTGGATGGCAAAAGGCGTGATTGCCGAACTCGCCCTCCCCTACACCCGCTTGCAGATCATTTTGATCTCCATGAGCATGATTACCCTTCTGGTCAGCGCCATGTCGGTAGAGCGCCGACGGGTCATGGATGCCTTAACCCTAAGCTATGCCACACTTGAGCAGCGTGTTGACGAGCGCACCCAGCAACTCAGCGACAACCTCAAATACCTGGAAATGCTGCTGGACAATGTGCCGGTGCCGATGGTGATTACGCGCCCGGACAAATCGGTGGTGATCTATGCCAACCTTGCCGCCGCAGATTACAGCGGCTATTCGCTGAACAAGATGATCGGCAGCAACAGCGCACAATATTTTCACAGCCTTGAAGATTTTCAGAGTCTGCAACAAAAGCTGGAAGAGGAGCATTCGCTCAATTCATATGAGGTTGCCTTGCGCCATCGTGACGGACACACCCTGTGGGTCTTGCTGTCGGCAGTTCCCTCACGTTACGACGACACCCCCGTTCTCATGTTTGCCTTCCAGGACATCAGCCAGGCCAAACGGCGCGAGCTTGATCTCGAACAACTCGTCAGCACGGACGCTCTGACGCAGGTTGCGACCCGTCGGCACTTCATGCAGCGCGGCAACGAAATCATGCGCAACGCCGAACGCAATGCCAACAAGCTGGCCCTGCTCATCCTCGACCTCGATCACTTCAAATCGATCAATGACACTTACGGCCACCCCGCGGGCGATCGCGTGCTGCGCCAGGTTGCCGAAGCTTTCTGCAGCTCGCTGCGCCCCGGCGATTTATGCGGACGGCTGGGAGGCGAAGAGTTCGGCGTCATTTTGCTCGACACCGACACCGACGCCGCTTTAAGCAGCGCGGAACGCCTGCGTCAGGTTGTCCACGAACTGCACATCCCCTTGGAAGGCGGGGGAAGCATCAACCCAAGCGTAAGCATCGGAGGCGTGGTTCTACTGCCATCCACCATGCAGCAACTCTCAAGTCCAGACACTGAAGAAGCGATCTCGATAGCCGACCAAGCACTGTATCGAGCCAAAAACACTGGGCGCAACCGAGTTGTTTTCGCGCCCCCGCTCGTCTTTCATACAGCGAGCCAAACAGACACCCCTCCTCCAAACTGAGCCCGTTCTCACGATGCTTACCTTGCGCCTGCCCGGTCAACCCCCGATGGAACTTCACCATCTCGTGCTGGATTTCAACGGCACCCTCGCCTTGCGCGGTATCATCGCAGATGGCGTTGCTGAACGCCTCCACAGGCTCAGCACCCAGCTTGAGCTCCACTGCGTCACCGGCGACACCTATGGAACGGCGCGCAACGCCATTGCCGGCCTGCCGCTGCAACTTCACGTCTTGCCCCCAACCGGGCAATCGCAAGCCAAACGCGATTACGCAGCGCAGCTCAGCGGCGGCGTATGCGCCGTCGGCAACGGCTGGAACGACCGCCTGATGCTGGCGGAAGCCGACCTTGGGCTTGCGGTCATGATGCACGAAGGCGTCGCCGCCGCGACGCTTATGGCCGCACGCGGCGTCTTTCCCAACATTCTGGACGCACTCGACGCCCTGCTTTATCCGGATCGCATGGTCGCCTTGCTGCGCGACTAAGAACCCGTTCAAAGAGGTTGCTACCACTGCAACTCGCGATACCCCATCGCCTCGGCCAGATGTTCAGCGCGAATCGCCTCTGCCCCGGCCAGATCTGCAATCGTGCGCGCCAAGCGCAGCACCTTGTCACGCCCGCGCGCCGAAAGATGCAAACGATCCATCGCCTGCTCCAGCAAGGCATTCTCCGCCGCCCCCAAGCGCGCATCGCGCGCCAGCGCCGCCGCGCTCAGGCGCGCATTGGGCTCACCCGCCCGCGCCATTTGCACCGCACGCGCGCGCTCAACCCGCGCCCGTACCACGGCTGAGCACTCGCCATCCTGCGGCGCATCCTGACGCAAATGCTCCTTGGGCACCGCGGGCAAACTGAGTTGAATATCAATCCGATCCAGAAAAGGTCCCGAAAGACGCGCACGGTAACGCCGCCCAGCCTCCGGATCGCTGTCATCCCCTTTGGGGCTAGGATTCATCGCCGCAATCAGCTGAAAACCCGCCGGAAAATCCACCTGCCGCGCCGCACGCGAAATCACCACCCGCCCGGTTTCCAGCGGCTCACGCAAGACCTCCAGCGCCCGCCTGTCAAACTCCGGCAATTCATCGAGGAACAGGACACCGTGATGCGCCAGCGAAATCTCGCCCGGGCGCGGCTGCCCACCCCCGCCGATCAGCGCGACCGCCGACGCGGTATGATGCGGCGCACGAAAAGGGCGCACGCCCCACATGGCATCCGCAAACCCCTGCGAGCTCACCGACCAGATGGCGGCGCTCTCCAGCGCCTCGGCCTCACTCATGGCCGGCAACAACCCTGGAAAACGCTGAGCCAACATGCTCTTGCCCGCGCCGGGCGGTCCAATCATCAACAGGTTATGTCCCCCTGCGGCGGCAACCTCCAAAGCGCGCTTAGCGCGATGCTGACCGCGAACATCGCGCAAATCCAGTGCATCCAAGGGGCGATGCAGCACATCCGCCTGCGCCAACGACAAAACCTGCGCCCCCAAAAGATGCGCCGCCACCTCGCGCAAATGCCCCGCACCAAAAACGCGCACCCCAGACACCCGCGCCGCTTCAGCGGCATTCTCAAGCGGCACGATCAGCGCTCGTCCAGCATCTCGCGCCCGAACTGCGGCGGGCAACACGCCCGGCACCGGACGCAGCTGGCCGCTAAGCGCCAACTCCCCGAGAAACTCATAGCCGGCCAGATGCTGCACGGGCAGCTGCCCCGTCGCCGCCAGCAAGCCGAGCGCGATCGCCAGATCAAAACGCCCGCCCTCCTTGGGCAGATCAGCTGGAGCCAGGTTGACCGTCACTCGGCGCGGCGGCATCTCGTAGCCGCACGTCAGCAAGGCCGCGCGCACGCGCTCACGGCTTTCGCGCACCGCCGCTTCAGGCAAACCCACCAGGGCAAACGCCGGCAAGCCATTGGCCACATGCGTTTCCACGCTCACCAGAGGGGCGTCCACCCCCAATTGGGCGCGCGCGTAGCTGATCGCCAGCGACATCAGGGCGACTCAGCTTTCGACATCCAGTGCGCGGGGCGCGCGCTCAGCTTCCAGCACCGCCACGCGCTTTTCCAACGCCTCCAGACGCTCGCGCGTACGCTCCAGCACCAGACGCTGCACATCAAAATCCTCGCGCGTCACGACCTCCATGCTGGCCAAAACCTGCTGTATGCCCAGACGCAGCGTTTTTTCCACGTCACCGCGCATATCTGTCAACGCTTCGGGCAAGCCCTCGCCCAAACGACGCACCACATCATCCAGCTGTTTTGGATCAAACATCGCACCCAACTCCAGAAATAAAACTGCAAGTTCAAGTCTAGCAGCCTGGCGCACTTGAGACGATCTGGCTGCAAAAGCCGCTCAAGCCCGTCAGGCTGCCAGCAGCTTGGCGGGACAAGCTGCCCGTCTCGCTCTGCACGACGGCTCGCACGACGCACCAAAAACATGCACCAGCCTGGACGCCGCGCAGGGCTAGTCCAAAAAAACAAAAACAACCTATTGATAAATATATATTTATATCAATTGGCACTCGTTATGCTTTGCTGGAACTGCACGCCGCATCGTCGGCGCAAACTCAATGTTTCGATGACACAACCAAGAGGAAAACCGCATGAACGTCCGCACCAACACCCTGCGCACCGGCCTTCTTTTGAGCCTTGGCCTGGCGCTCTCCCCCGCATTCGCCGCCGACGCCCCTGCCGCAGCCGCACCGGAATACACCCTCACCGGCAACCTCGGCCTGACCACGGACTACATCTTCCGCGGCGTATCGCAAACCCAGAACAAGCCAGCCGTATCCGGCGGCGTCGATTTTGGCATCAGCGGCTTTTACCTCGGCATGTGGGGCTCCAACGTCGCCTGGGTCAATGACGGCGGTTACAAAACCAACAGCAGCCTGGAGCTCGACTTCTACGGCGGCTACAAGGGCGCGTTTGCCGATGATTTCGGCTATGACCTCGGCGTTATCACCTACTACTACCCAGGCGACGACGTCGATGGCGCAACCTCCCCGGATACCACCGAGCTTTACGTCGGCCTGAGCTGGAAGACCCTGTCGCTGAAGTACAACTACACCGTGTCTGACTACTTCGTCGCCTGGACGACCACCGAGGGCGACAAGACCCAGGGCAGCTACTACATCGACCTGTCCGGCACCTATGACCTGGGCGACGGCTGGGGCGTACTTGGCCATGTCGGCTATCAGGACGTCAAGGGCAACTCACCGGCTTCTTACACCGACTGGAAACTCGGCGTGACCAAGGATGTTGGCTTTGGCGTATTCACCCTGGCCTATACCGACACCGATGCGGACGAAACAGCCTACACCTGGGCGGGCGAAAAAGTCGCCGATGCCAAGGCCGTGCTGACGTTCTCCAAGTCCTTCTAAGCGAGACTGACGCCATGAAACTGATTACCGCCATTATCAAACCCTTCAAGCTCGATGAAGTGCGTGAAAGCCTCGCTGAAATCGGGGTGCAAGGCCTGACTGTGACCGAAGTCAAAGGCTTCGGTCGCCAGAAAGGTCACACCGAGCTTTATCGCGGCGCCGAATATGTCGTGGACTTCCTGCCCAAGATCAAGCTGGAAATGGCCATTGACGACGCCCTGGTCGACACCGTGATTGACGCGATTGTGCGCGCCTCCAAGACCGGCAAGATTGGCGACGGAAAAATTTTCGTCTCCTCCATCGAGCAGGCCATCCGCATCCGCACCGGCGAGTCCGGCCCCGAAGCCCTGTAAGCGAGGATTGCATGATGAATCTCAAATCTCTTGTTCTGCCCATGGCGCTGCCTGCGCTTATGCTCGCGGGCGTTGCCCACGCTGAGGAAGCTGCCGCCGTGGTCGAAGTCGTGACCGAAGCGGTCGCCCCCACCCCCGACAAGGGCGACACCGCCTGGGTCATGATCTCCACGGCTCTGGTGTTCATGATGATTTTGCCCGGACTTGCCCTGTTCTACGGCGGCATGGTGCGCAGCAAAAACATTCTCTCTGTCCTCAGCCAGACCATGGCGATTGTCGGCGTAATCGCCATCCTTTGGGTGGTTTATGGCTACAGCATGGCCTTCACCAGCGGCGGGGGGCTCAATAGCTTCTTCGGCGGCCTGTCGAAAATGTTCCTTGCAGGCGTAAACACCTCGTCCATGGTGGAAACCTTCAGTAAGGGCGTGGTCATTCCCGAGCTGTCCTTTGTAATCTTCCAGCTCACGTTCGCCGCCATCACCGTCTCGCTGATCGTCGGCGGACTGGCTGAACGCGTGAAGTTCTCCGCCCTGCTGGTGTTCTCCGTGCTGTGGTTCACCTTTTCCTACCTGCCCATGGCGCACATGGTCTGGTTCTGGGGCGGTCCGTCAGCTTATGGCGATCCTGCCGGCTTCCTGTTCGCCAAGGGCGCGCTCGATTTCGCGGGCGGCACTGTAGTACACATCAACGCCGGCGTGGCCGCGCTGGTCGGCGCTATTGTCCTCGGCAAGCGCATCGGCTTCGGCAAAGAGCCCATGCCGCCGCACAACCTGGTACTGACCATGGTTGGCGCTGCACTGCTGTGGGTCGGCTGGTTCGGCTTCAACGCGGGCTCCAACCTTGAGGCCACGGGTACCGCGGCCATCGCGATTCTCAACACCATTGTTGCGCCTGCGGCGGCCATGCTGGCCTGGGGCGCTGCCGAATGGCTGACCCGCGGCAAGCCCAGCATGTTGGGCATGGCCTCCGGCGCGGTGGCCGGTCTGGTCGCCGTGACACCAGCTGCCGGTTTCTCCGGCCCCATGGGCGCCATTGTTCTGGGTCTGGCGGTGGGTGTTATCGCATTCTGGGGCGTCGGCTTCATCAAGCGCACATTCAAGATCGACGACTCGCTTGACGTGTTTGCCGTGCATGGACTGGGCGGCATCGTCGGCGCCATCGGCACCGGCATCGTCGCCAACCCGGCTCTGGGCGGCTCAGGCGTATTCGACTACGCTGCCAACGCTGTGGCCGAGTTCAGCCCGATGGGTCAGGTCATCAGTCAACTCTGGGGCGTAGGCGTCGCCGTGCTGTGGTCAGGCATCGTCAGCTTCATTCTGTTCAAATTGATCGACATGGTCATGGGTCTGCGCGTCAGCGAAGAAGCCGAACGCGAAGGTCTGGACACCAGCTCACACGGCGAGCGGGCTTACAGCAACTAAGTCGCTCCGGCGGCGCGACATCACGCCGCCTTGCATCAACAAGAAGCACGCGCCTCAAATCGGGGCGCTTTTTTTGTGCCCGGAAAAAGGAACCCCCGAAATGCCCCCAACTTGAAACGGCCTGCGGCGCGATTCCACGCGACTGCACGCTTTGGCGCAGCTTTTGCTTGGGCACCCCCCTTCAAACGGATTCACTGCGAGCACGTCCATGCAAATCACAGGTAACGATGTCTTTTTCCTTTTGATTGGCGCGGCCATGGTGCTGGCCATGCACGCCGGGTTTGCCTTTCTCGAAGTCGGCACCGTGCGTGAAAAAAACCAGGTCAATGCCCTCGTAAAAATCATGGCCGATTTCGCTGTGGCGACGATCGCCTACTTCTTTATCGGCTACCCGCTGGCCTACGGCGTGGACTTTTGGAGCAGTGCGCAGGCGCTCTCGGTGGATCATGGCTATGGCCTGGTCAAATTCTTTTTCCTGCTGACCTTCGCCGCCGCCATCCCGGCCATCGTCTCCGGTGGCATCGCCGAACGTGCGCGGCTCTACCCGCAAATGGGCGCGACCTTCATTCTGGTCGCCCTGTTTTATCCGCTGTTTGAAGGCATGGTGTGGAACACGCACTTCGGCCTGCAAGCCTGGCTGGAGGCCAGCTTCGGCGCCAAATTCCATGACTTCGCAGGCTCCGTCGTCGTCCACGCCTTCGGCGGCTGGATCGCGCTGGCCGCCATTCTGCTTCTCGGCCCGCGCATGGGGCGTTACGGCAAACAGGGCGGCATGACCGCCCACCCACCCTCCAGCATCCCTTTTCTCGCCCTGGGCGCATGGATTCTCACGGTGGGCTGGTTCGGCTTTAACGTCATGTCGGCGCAAACCGTGGAGGCAATGATAATTGCTATCTCTATAAAGTGGTGTTCTATGAAAAATAAAAGAAAATACG
>CALKWL010000315.1 GCA_938004235.1 uncultured Gammaproteobacteria bacterium | reverse complement strand
GCGGCCAGCGTTTCGGCGAGATGGAAGTCTGGGCGCTGGAAGCTTACGGCGCGGCCTACACCCTGCAAGAAATGCTTACCGTGAAGTCGGACGATGTGAACGGGCGTAACAAGATGTACAAGAATATCGTGGATGGCAATCACTACATGGAAGCGAGTATGCCGGAGTCCTTCAATGTGCTGCTGCGTGAAATCCGCTCACTGGGGCTTAATATTGAACTGGAACAGGAACACGACAACTAATCGGCGCTCGTAGGTTCGGTGCGCATCATGCGCACCCTTAGTGAAATGCTGAAAAAATCCATTCATGGATTTTTTCAGCCCGGCTCAACGCGAAGTGAATTCGCGGTTGCCTCCGCGAATCAAGGGCTTGCGCTCTTGCCCGCGCCGGGGCATCCATGCCCCAGATAGGAAACGCGGATACCTCAGCGTTTCCTCAGAGTTGCGTTAGGTTGCATAGGTGAGAATACGTCATGAAAGAATTGCTTAGTTTGATGAAACCGCAGGCTGCGGAAGACGATTTTGACTTTATCAAGGTGTCCCTGGCCTCGCCGGACATGATCCGCTCATGGTCCTACGGCGAGGTCAAAAAGCCTGAAACCATCAACTACCGTACCTTCAAGCCGGAGCGCGACGGCCTGTTTTGCGCCAAGATTTTCGGCCCAGTGAAGGACTACGAATGCCTGTGCGGCAAGTACAAGCGCCTCAAGCATCGCGGCGTGGTCTGCGAAAAGTGCGGCGTGGAAGTCACTCTGTCCAAGGTGCGTCGCGAGCGCATGGGGCACATCGAGCTGGCGGCTCCCTGCGCCCACATCTGGTTCCTTAAGTCTCTGCCATCACGCATCGGCCTGATGCTGGACATGACGCTGCGCGACATCGAAAAAGTGCTGTATTTCGAGTCCTTCATGGTGACCGAGCCGGGTTTGACCCCGCTGCAAAAAGGTCAGCTGCTAAATGATGACGAGTATCTTGACGCCATGGATCAGTATGGCGACGAGTTCGAGGCGCGTATGGGCGCCGAGGCTTTGTTCGGAATTTTGTCCAAGCGCAACCTTGAAGAGGAAGCCCGCCGTCTGCGTGAAGAGCTGGCGGAAACCGGTTCCGAAACCAAGATCAAGCGCATCTCCAAGCGTCTGAAGCTGATTGAGTCCTTCGTCGAGTCCGGCAACAAGCCGGAGTGGATGATTATGACCGTGCTGCCGGTATTGCCGCCCGATCTGCGTCCACTGGTACCGCTGGATGGCGGTCGTTTTGCGACTTCGGACTTGAACGATCTGTATCGCCGCGTAATTAACCGTAACAACCGCCTCAAGCGCCTGCTGGAGCTGAATGCGCCGGACATCATCGTGCGCAATGAAAAGCGCATGTTGCAGGAATCCGTGGATGCGCTTCTGGATAACGGTCGCCGCGGTCGCGCCATTACCGGCAACAACAAGCGCCCGCTCAAGTCGCTGGCCGACATGATTAAGGGCAAACAAGGCCGTTTCCGTCAAAACCTGCTCGGTAAGCGCGTGGACTATTCCGGTCGTTCGGTGATCGTGGTAGGTCCGACTCTGCGTCTGCACCAGTGCGGTTTGCCGAAGAAAATGGCGCTGGAGCTGTTCAAGCCCTTTATTTTCTCCAAGCTGGTACGTCGTGGTCTGGCCACCACCATCAAGGCGGCGAAAAAACTGGTTGAGCGCGAAGGTCCGGAAGTCTGGGACGTGCTGGATGAGGTCATCCGCGAACATCCTGTGATGTTGAACCGCGCACCGACCCTGCACCGTCTGGGGATTCAGGCGTTCGAGCCGATTCTGATTGAAGGCAAGGCCATTCAGCTGCACCCGCTGGTGTGTTCGGCGTTCAACGCCGACTTCGACGGTGACCAGATGGCCGTACACGTACCGCTGTCGCTGGAAGCTCAGCTGGAAGCGCGTACCCTGATGCTCTCAACCAATAACGTGCTTTCACCAGCCAACGGCGATCCGATCATCGTACCGTCGCAGGATATCGTGCTGGGTATTTATTACATGACCCGTGCACGTACCAACGGCAAGGGTGAAGGTCTGGTGCTGGCGGATCTGGATGAGGTTCAGCGCGCCTACGACACTGACCAGGTGCAGTTGGGTACGCGGGTCAAGGTGCGCATTACCGAGCACAAGCGCAATGAAGCGGGTGAATTGGTTCCGGTGCGCTCATTGATCGACACCTCCGTGGGGCGTGCGCTTCTGTACCGCGTCGTGCCGCCGGGCGTGCCTTACGAGCTGGTGAACAAGGATATGGGCAAGAAGGCCATTTCCGGTTTGCTGAACTACGTTTACCGTCACCTTGGCATCAAGGAAACTGTTGTATTCGCTGACCAGCTCATGTACACCGGCTTCCGCTTTGCGGCGCGCTCGGGGATTTCGATCTGCTCGGACGATATGCGAGTGCCCGACCAGAAGCCGAGCATTCTTGCCGAAGCCGAAGCTGAGGTGAAGGGCATCCAGAAACAATACAACGACGGTCTGGTGACCCAGGGTGAGCGTTATAACAAAGTGGTGGACATCTGGTCTCGCGCCAACGATCAGCTGACCAAGGCGATGATGAGCGGTCTGAGCGTGGAGCAGGTGATCGATGCCAAGGGCAATGAAGTCACGCAGAACTCGTTCAATGCGATTTACATGATGGCTGACTCGGGTGCGCGGGGCTCGGTCGCGCAGATTCGTCAGCTCGCCGGCATGCGCGGCCTGATGGCCAAGCCGGATGGTTCAATCATTGAAACGCCGATTACGGCGAACTTCCGCGAAGGCCTGAACGTGATTCAGTACTTCATTTCCACGCACGGCGCGCGTAAAGGCTTGGCCGACACCGCGCTGAAGACGGCGAACTCCGGTTACCTGACCCGCCGCTTGGTGGATGTCGCACAGGACATGGTGATTACCATTGATGACTGCGGCACCACGCATGACGGCCTGCACATGACCGCGCTGATTGAAGGCGGTGACGTCAAGGAAACACTGGCTGAGCGCATCCTCGGGCGCGTGGCATCCAAGGATGTGCTGGTGCCGGGCTCCGGGACAACCTTGGTTGCGGCCAATACCCTGCTGGATGAAGCCTTGGTGCGCAAAATTGAAGCCGCCGGTGTGGATGAGGTCTGGGTACGCTCCACCATTACCTGCGAAGCACGCTACGGCGTCTGCGCCAAGTGCTACGGTCGGGACTTGGCGCGCGGACATATGGTCAACGTGGGCGAAGCCGTCGGCGTGATGGCCGCACAGTCCATCGGTGAGCCGGGTACCCAGCTCACCATGCGTACCTTCCACATCGGCGGCGCGGCATCACGATCCGCGGCGATCAGCAGCGTGGAAAACAAGAGCGCAGGCTCGGCGCGTTTCCATAACGTCAAGACCATTACCAACCGTGACGGCTTCCTGGTCGCGGTCTCCCGCTCCGGTGAAATTGGCGTGGTGGACGATCATGGACGTGAGCGCGAACGCTACAAGCTCCCTTATGGTGCGGTCATCCGCGTCAAGGAAGGCGAGCATGTGGTCGCGGGCAGCACCATGGCCGTATGGGATCCGCACACCCATCCGATCGTGACCGAGGTGGCGGGTTATGTGCGTTTCATCGACTTCGTGGAAGGCGTGACCGTCAACTCCCAAGTGGATGACATCACCGGGCTGTCTTCCAAGGAAATTACCGATCCCAAGCAACGCGCCGGTTCGGCCAAGGAACTGCGCCCGATCGTCAAGCTGGTGGATGAGCATGGTAAGGACATCAAGCTGGCGGGTACGGATCTTCCGGCCAACTACTTTATGCCGGGGCGTGCGATTGTTAGCCTGAACGACGGCGACCGTGTGGATGTCGGCGACTTTATCGCGCGTATCCCGCAGGAGTCGTCGAAGACCCGCGACATTACCGGCGGTCTACCGCGTGTGGCGGATTTGTTCGAAGCGCGCAAGCCGAAGGAGTCGGCGATTCTTGCGGAAGTTTCCGGCATCATCAGTTTCGGCAAGGAAACCAAGGGCAAGCAGCGCATCGTCATCACCATGGAAGGCGGTGATACCCACGAGGAGCTGATTCCGAAATGGCGTCAGGTCAACGTGTTTGAAGGTGAGCATGTCAACCGCGGCGAGGTTATCGTCGATGGCGAACTGAGTCCGCACGACATTCTGCGCCTGCGCGGTGTGGAGGCGATGGCGTCTTATCTGAGCAAGGAAGTGCAGGATGTTTACCGCTTGCAAGGCGTGAAGATCAACGACAAGCACATTGAGTTGATCGTGCGTCAGATGTTGCGCAAGGTTGAGATCACCGAAGCAGGTGATTCGAACTACATTGCGGGGGATCAGGTGGACAAGGCGCGGTTGATGGAGGAAAACCGCCATTTGATGGAGAAGGGTAAAATGCCTGCGCAATACCAGCCGATGCTGCTTGGTATTACCAAGGCTTCACTGGTGACCGAGTCCTTCGTTTCTGCGGCCTCGTTCCAGGAAACAACGCGCGTACTCACCGAATCTTCAGTGCGCGGCGCAACGGATCCGTTGCGTGGCTTGAAGGAAAACGTGATTGTTGGGCGCTTGATTCCAGCAGGTACGGGATTGGCTCACCACCAAAACCGTCGTGCAATGCGTAAAAGCGCTGAAACGGCACTGGGTCTTGAGGGTTTTACGGTCGATGCCGCAGCAAGCAGCGAACCGGAAACCAAATTCGTCGCGGATAGTGAAGCGTGATATTGACATTGACAAGGTTGTGCGTGCGCCCTAGAATGCGCACCCTTTCAATGCGGCTTTACGTCTGCTTTGCATAATTTCTGGTTGGAGTAATTTTTAATGGCGACAGTTAATCAGCTGGTGCGCAAGCCTCGGGAAGCTTTGACCGAGAAGTCCAAGGTTCCTGCCATGCAGGCTTGCCCCCAGCGTCGTGGCGTATGTACGCGTGTTTACACCACTACGCCGAAAAAACCGAACTCAGCACTGCGTAAGGTCGCGAAGGTTCGTCTCACCAATGGCTTTGAAGTGATTGGTTACATCGGCGGTGAAGGTCACAACCTGCAAGAGCACCGTGTTGTGCTCATTCGTGGTGGTGGTGTGAAGGACTTGCCGGGAGATCGGAAGAGCGGCGTGTAGGGAAGGAGTGTAGGTCTCGGGGGTCGCCGTATAATCAAAAAAACACAACGCTA
>CALKWL010000314.1 GCA_938004235.1 uncultured Gammaproteobacteria bacterium | reverse complement strand
CCAAGCTTGGGGTTACCGGCCCTGCGCCTGACCGGTTCGGCGGGCAGGCCGGACAGCCATCAACGGGCGCCCCCAGCGGCGGAAAGCTGATGGTCGATGCCAACGGGAATAAAGCCTACGTCTACCCTGACGGCAGGATAGAGGAGGTCCGGTAATGGCCTTTGACCTGTCCACTGCCCGCCCGGTTGACGAGCCAAAATCGGGGGGCTTTGACCTGTCTACCGCCCGACCCGTGGAAATCCCCGCAGACGAGGGGCCAACCGCCTGGCAGGAAACAAAGGCAGTGGCCGGAGATCTCGGCGAACACGCGATGAATGTGCTGGGCGAGCTGGCTGCAGCGGCAAACCGGTCTGTGGTTGATTTTGTGGATTTCATCGGGCCTGACACCGCGAACGCGATTCTGCGGCTGTCTGGCAGCGATAAGCAAATGCCGACCCTCCGGGGTGCCATGGCCGACACTGGCATAGAGGGCGGCTTTATGGCACCAGGTACGGCGCGCGATGCCGTGCAGGGCGCAGGCAATGCGGTTGGCGTGGCCGCCGGGATGGTCCCGGTGGCGCGGGGGGCCGGAAAGGCCGGGTCGCTGGTAGCCGATTTTCTGGGGGTCGGTAGTACAAAGGCCGCCGAGGTGCCGGCATCCATGGCGCGGGAGCTGGCCCTCAAGCGCGCAACAGGCGATGTCAGCACGGCCCGCCACACGCTGGATGCTGCCGGCAATGTCGTGCCAGATCAGGCCGCCAAGAAGGTCATTAAGCAGGGGTTTGATGAGGGATTTGTGGCGATGATCAAAGCCTCACCCCCCAAGGCCCGCGAGAAAATGACGGCAATGATCGACATAGTGGAGCAGGGGAAACAGAACTTTCGCAAAGGCCAGGAATACCGCCCACTCGATATAGCCGGGGAATCTGTCCTCAACCGTGTAAAGGTTGTACGCGAGGCGAACCGGGCCGCCGGGAACAGGCTTGATCATGTGGCAAAATCTCTCAAGGGGCAGGGCGTTGACGTATCGCCCGCCGTCGATGGTTTCCTGGGCGACCTGGAGAACATGGGGGTCAAGTTTAGCCCTTCAGAGGGGAAAGTCACATTCCAGGGATCTGACCTTGAGGGTGTTACCGGGCCGCAGCGGGTTATCAAAAACGTCTTGCAGCGAATGCTGAACACTAAAGCGCCGGACGCCTACGATGTGCACCGGATGAAGCGGTTTATAGACGAACAGGTAACCTACGGCAAGAACGCGCGCGGGCTCGGGGGGAAGACCGAGGGTATATTGAAGTCCCTGCGCCATAATCTTGACGGCCTGCTTGATGAGGCATTCCCAGCCTACAACCAGGTAAACACCCAATATGCCGAGACGCGCGGCGCGCTGGACGCACTGCAAGATGTGGCCGGCAAGAAGATGGACTTCACCGGCGAAAATGCCGACAAGGCCATAGGAACACTTACCCGCCGACTGTTGAGCAACGCCGGGTCCAGAATACCTCTCAAGGATGCAATATCCGAGCTGGACACCGTGGCGCGCAAGTTTGTTGATCCAGACCAGGCCGGCAAGTCCGTGGTCCCACACGGGTACATCACCCGCCGAATCGGGATAAAGGCGTCCGACCTGGACGACGATGTACTGGGGCAAGTGATTTTCGTGGACGAGCTGGAAAAGCTGCTCGGCGCGTCCGCGAGAACATCCTTCCAGGGCGACATCGAAAAGGCGGTCAACACGGCGCGCGGGGGCGTGAAAAACGCCATTGTGGATGCCGGTGTCGCTGCGGCGAACAAGGCCCGTGGGATCAACCAGGACAACGCACTTAAAGCCATGCGCGAGCTACTGAAGGAGCCCAAATAATGGCCAGAATCAACGACATCTTCAGCCAGGCGTTTGATGCGAACGGCGCGCCACTTTCCGGCGGGAAGCTGTATTTTTACGCTACCGGCACCAGCACGCCAAAAACCACGTATTCCGATGCGGCATTGACCACGCCCAACGCCAACCCGGTTGTGTTGGACGCTGCCGGGGTTCCCGGGGATATCTTTTACACCGGGTCGGCCAAGGTGGTATTGAAAGACGCCAACGATGTTCAGTTGCGCGTGCTTGATCCGGTTGACGCCTGCTGCGCCTCGGAAGGCGGCGGGGGCGGGGAGCCAGCCGCGCCCTACTGGAATTTTGTCACGACTGAAAAAACCGCCAACTGGACAGCCGTTGCCGGGGATTTCTACTTCGGCGACTTGTCGAGTTCAAACCTCACCATGACGCTTCCCGCCTCTCCCTCTGTTGGGGATCGTGTTGGCGTTGTTATCAGCCGGCGATTCCCCGAGGGGACGCTGACGATCAACGGCAACAGCGAGGAAATCAACGGATCGCCGAGCAACCTGGTCCTGTACTCCAGCGTCAACGCTGAAGGCGCATCCCTGATTTACCTTGCGATGGGGTGGAAGGTCTACGACACCGCATTTGCAATGCCGGTGATTTAATCGAGCAAGCCCGACAGGGGCGATGAAGGCAGCCCATGAATGGACGACAACGATGATGCAGGCTATATCAGGATACCTACCAAGCTGTTTGTTTCTAGCATCGGTTCTGTTGCTCTGGTCAGCGCTGGTTTTTACGGCGCCATCAGACCAGCACCAGATCAGCAGCAACTCGCGACCCTTGAAAACGATTTGTCAGAAATTCGAGTTGAACTCCGCTCGCTCTACAAAGACCACGCGGAGTTCAAGGAGTCGGCAAGGGCGGGCGGCGAAGCCATTGTCACCTTCAGCCAGCGAATCGCAGACAATCGCCAGCTCATCCTTGACAACACGACCCTCCGCTGGACATCGGCGCAGCAGGACAAATACCAGCGCGATCAATCGGCCAGAGATGAATCACAGGAGCGCCGGATAATGCTTTTAGAGCGGGATGTGGACAAGCTGGGCGGCAGACAATGATTGACTGGCTGAAATCACTCGCAAAGTGGCTCAAATCGCAAAAGCCGGGCGCTGCGACAAAAGCCCGTGAGGCATTGCAGGAGTCGAAACAATCCCCGCACGGCAAACCGAGGAAGCCCGATGCCGTGGATAACTGATGTCCATATGACCGATGTGGATTCCTCATTCGGGGACTTCCAGCTTGAGGCCGACCTGGTTTACGAAGACGAATACGGCGCACACTGGACCGTGCCAGCGGGATTCATCGGGGACCTGAGTTCAATCCCCGCCATCCTGCGCCCGTTCGTCTCTCCAACGATTTTGGGCAAGACCCCCTGGCTACACGACTACCTCTACCGAACGCACCCACAGGGCGTTACACGCGCCCACGCGGACCACCTTTTCAAAACCGGTGCGGTCGATGAGGGCATGTCAAGGTGGAAGGCGTGGACACTCTGGGCAGGGCTTAGATTGGGCGGCTGGGCTGCGTGGTAAAAGCCGACCAGTTTGTGCAGTATGTAATCCGCCCTGCGCTCAAATCAATCAACATGAACTGCCTTGCGGCGGAGCAGCTGCTGCTCGGGACCGCCTGCGCCGAGTCGAGGCTGGGAACTTATATCCACCAGGTCAACGGCCCGGCCCTGGGCGTCTTTCAGATGGAGCCCGCCACTCACTTTGATCTGTGGGACCGGTATATCCGCTATCGAATGGAGCTGAAATTGCAGTTGTTGCACATGATCCCGCCTGACATGCACGGGAAGGTGGGCGGAGCGCCCAGTCCTGACTTACTGATTACCGATTTGAGATACGCCGCGATTATGGCGCGACTGCTTTACAGGCGATCCCCTAAACCGCTGCCGGAGCCAGGGGACTGGCTAAGCATGGCCATGATGTGGAAGCTTGTTTACAACACCCCGCGAGGGAAAGGGACCGTGGAGCACTTCATGGAGTCCCTGGACGAGTGTCACGCCTTGATGTAGCCCATGGGGCACATAAGCCCCTCAAATATGATGATGGGCGCCGGGCCGGGCTCGGTCCAGGGGAATGGCTTGCAGCGCACCTCGGCCACTGCCGGCATGGCAGCGGCTATCAGTAATACGGCAATAATCTTTTTCATGTGGCGACTCCTTTTTGTTGACTGTAGTTCATGCCGGGCCATTTGCAAGCCAGCCCTAACCCAGCCGATCGACGACCCCCTGGTCACCTCCCGATAGTAGTGCCCACAATCGTTGATCTGGGCCTCCGTCGCTGCACGTT
>CALKWL010000313.1 GCA_938004235.1 uncultured Gammaproteobacteria bacterium | reverse complement strand
ACCACCGAGATCTACACTCTTTCCCTACACGACGCTCTTCCGATCTGCTTCCCCAATTTGGCCAGCTACCGCGCACCTGTTGGACGATTGGCCTCTTTGGCGATAGGTGCGGAGTTCACGCTTCCCAACGGTACCGTTGTTGAGGTTCTTGAACGGGCTCAACTCCGGCCAAATGCGCTTGCCGATGAGTGGGATTCTCGCGACACCGTGGTTGAAGCCGAGCATTTCGGACCTTTTACCGTCGAGTCGCTGCGTGCGCTGCTGACCGAGGTTGCGGGGGAGGAAGTCACCGAAGACATTCTTGGCCAATTGCTGGCCGAGGAGACCGTTAAGGCCAACATCATCGACGGCGTTCGCCGTAGCGTCATCACCAAGATGGGATTGCGGGATCAGCCCATCCTCGATCAATATCAGGATGAGATTTTCCGCCTCCCTCTCGATAAGCGCCTGTTGATCCTGGGCCCGCCCGGTACTGGTAAAACGACAACACTGATCCGCCGCCTGGGCCAGAAACTCGACACCGCTTTCTTGGAAGAGGGCGAACAAGGTCTGGTTGAAACAGTCGCCTCAGTCCAAGGCATTGCACACGCCGATAGCTGGCTGATGTTCACCCCGACGGAATTGCTCAAGCAATACCTCAAGGAGGCTTTCGCGCGTGAAGGAGTCCCCGCTTCGGATCTGCGCATAAAAACGTGGCAGGACTATCGACGCGAGCTGGCCCGAAACACATTTGGCGTCCTTCGAACGGTTTCTGGTGGCGGCACCTTTATCCTGAAAGATGGATTGACCAGCCTGAGCGAGGCGGCGCTAGATCGTCCCATTCAATGGTTTAACGATTTCGATGCATGGCAACGCAAGGCTTCTGTGCAGGAGCTGCATGATGCCGCAACCCTGCTCCTCGATGCCAAAACTCCCGAGGTCCTGAGTCTCGGCGAACGCCTACAAGACATCCTGTCTCGGGCGTCTGATGGTGCACTGGCTTCCATGTTTGGCTCGCTGGCGGTAGAGATTGCCAAAGTGCAGGCGCTCGTCACGAGCCTGAAGGCTACCTCAGATAAAAAGATCAGGGATGCACTGAATCTTCAGCTGAATCGCGACAAAAACTTTATTGCCAGTCTGGGGAAGTTCGTTGATGGCCTTCAACAGCAAACCAGTAATGCGGAGGTTGATGATGAACAGGACGAGGATGAAGAGGATTCCAGCGCTCCCAAGACCCCTGTTGAGAAGATTGTCACGGCATACAACCAAGCAGTTCGGGCTCAAGCTCGAGCCGCCGCATCCAAACGTACCGCTAGCAAGGCATCACGCAATGGCAAGATCATCGAGTGGTTGGGGGATCGTGGCCTGACAGAAACGGATCGCGCCGAGGTGGGCGCAAGCCTTCTGGTGCAGGCCAGTGCACGCCACTTCGTCAATCCGGTCAAGCGCTACCTCGACGGCATTCCGAAGCGCTACCGTGCATTCAGGCGCGAACGCCAAACGGCAAACACCTGGTATCGCCATGAAGGCTTTGAGGCGCGCGACATCCATCCGCTGGAGTTGGACATAGTATTGCTTTCGATCTTGCGCGCCGCAGGCGACCTCATCAGTCGGCCCAACGTCCAGCGCGACATCGATAGTCCCGCATGGTCATCGCTTCAGCCCATTCTTAAGTCTTACCGCAACCAGATCCTTGTGGATGAAGCAACCGACTTCTCGCCCATCCAGCTTGCGAGCATGGCGGCGCTGGCGCATCCGCGACTGCGCTCATTCTTTGCCTGTGGCGACTTCAATCAGCGCCTGACCACTTGGGGCGCACGCTCCGCCGACGAATTGAAGTGGGTCTTCGCCGATTTCGATATCAAGGAGATCACAGTCTCCTACCGGCAGAGCAAGCAGCTGAACGATCTGGCCCGCGCCATGATCCGGACCGTCGGTGGCACCGAGCAAAACGCCAGCTTGCCTGCGCATATGGACAGTGTGGGCGTTGCGCCAGCCTTGCTGGAACACGCCATCAACGCAGAAACCATTGTCGGTTGGCTGGCTGATCGCATTTGCGAAATCGGGCGTTTTGTCGGTCAGCTGCCATCCACTGCCATTTTTGTGAACACCGAGGACAACGTTGCTCCGGTGGCTGACGCGCTGAACGCCGCCCTGGCCGAGCACAACATCCAGGTCATCGCCTGCCGAGAAGGCCAAGCTGTGGGGCAGGAAAGTAACGTGCGCGTGTTTGACATCCAGCACATCAAAGGCCTGGAGTTCGAAGCGGTGTTCTTTGTCGGCATTGACCAGCTCGCCACGCTACACCCGGCGCTGTTCGACAAATACCTGTACGTCGGCACCACCCGCGCGGCCACCTACTTGGGGGTGACCTGCCAGGGCTCCTTGCCATCCGCCATCGAAAGTCTGCGCACGCACTTTTGCCAAGACTGGCAACAAGGCGACTGAACATACAAATACGAACTTGAATTGTGAGCCGCCAGATACTGGCGACCAGAGGAAAAGAATATGGAAAAGCTAAAATTGCATTCACCCAATCTCACACAGGACAACATCGCCCGCATTCGTGATCTGTTTCCGGGCTGCGTCACCGAAGCCAAGGGCGAGGACGGCACCGTGAAGCTGGCGGTAGATTTCGACCAGTTGCGGCAAGAGTTGGCCGAGTCGATTGTTGAGGGGCCACAAGAGCGCTATCACCTGAACTGGCCGGGAAAGCGCGAGGCGCTGTTGACCGCGAATGCGCCGATTGCCAAGACACTGCGTCCCTACCACGATGAGAGTGTGGACTTCGATACTACCAAGAACCTGTTTATCGAAGGCGACAACCTAGATGCACTGAAGTTGCTACAGGAGACATACCTCGGCAAGGTAAAGATGATTTACATCGACCCGCCGTACAACACGGGTAATGATTTCATCTATGACGATGATTTTGCCGTGGATACGGGGAAATTCTTGCTTCAGTCGAATCAAATCGACGACTTAGGAAACCGATTGGTAGCAAACACCACATCCAACGGCCGATTCCATTCAGATTGGCTTAGCATGATGTACTCTCGTTTGCGACTTGCCCGCAATCTCCTTGCGGATAACGGCCTAATTTTTATCAGCATTGATGAGAATGAACTGTCCAATCTGAAAGAGGTTTGCGACGAAATATTTGGTGCAGAAAACTGCAGGGGGGTCGTTTCTCGTCCTACAGGAACTCCGAGTGGACAGGGATACAACATACTCGTTAACGAAATCGACTACATCCTCGCGTACGCGAAGTCGGCGGAGAGCGCGATTCTGGGTCTCCCATTTTCAAGCGAAGATGAAAAGATTTATGACCAAGAAGATGACGGTGGGAAATACCTAACCAGAACTCTTCGAAAAACCGGTGGTGAAGATCGCAGAGAAGATCGACCAACCATGCACTACGGAATTAAAGCTCCTGACGGGACAGTCGTTTTTCCCGTTGGGCCTACTGGTTACGAGAGCAGGTGGCGCTGCGGCGAGGACTCATACTGGGGCTTGGTGAAGCAAAGCAGGATCGAGTGGAAGCAAAGCAGTGAAGGATGGAAACCCTACCAGAAGTTCTATCTAGAGGGCCGGCTCAAGCAACCATCCAATCTTTGGGAAGGGATTGAGGGCAACAAAAAGGCAAGTCTCACCATTAAGGGGCTATTCGGAGAAAAAGTATTCGATACGCCTAAGCCGGTAGAGCTAATTGAACGCTGCTTGAAAATAGCCACTGGAAAATCCGACCTGATTCTTGATTTTTTCGCTGGATCCTCCACAACTGCTCATGCCGTAATGAAGCTTAATGCGGAAGATGGTGGCAGTCGTCATTTCATCATGGTGCAGGTACCTGAACCGTGCAACGAAAACTCGGAAGCATTCAAAGCTGGATACAAGACGATCGCCGAAATCAGCAAAGAGCGAATTCGCCGTGCTGGCCAGCAAATCAAAGAAGGCAAACGCCAGGATGTTGGCTTCCGCGTCCTTAAGGTCGACGCATCCAATATGGCCGATGTCTACTACACGCCCGATTCTCTCGACAAATCTAAATTCGACCTGTTCGTTGACAACATCAAGCCCGACCGCACGCCTGAAGATCTACTGTTCCAGGTGATGCTGGATTGGGGTGAGATCGGAAGAGCACACGTCTGAACTCCAGTCACGTCAGTCAACCTCGTA
>CALKWL010000312.1 GCA_938004235.1 uncultured Gammaproteobacteria bacterium | reverse complement strand
TTTCAGAAAAGCTGCCTCACGCATGGAAAGCCGGCGCCCAGACTGTCGCGCTGCGCAAGCAGCTTGAGGCCATGCCGGATGGCGGCGTCTTCCTGATGATCGCCCCGCCCAATCCTTACCGCTGTCCGCCGGGGCCGTATGAGCGCGCCTGCATGGTGGCGGATTATTTCAAGCGGCATAAACCCAAGTCCAAGATCATTATCCTCGACCCGAAAGACAAGTTTTCCAAACAGGGATTGTTCGTTGAGGCTTGGGACACGCTTTATCCGGACATGGTGGACTGGGTGAGCCCGGAGCGCGGCGGCGTGGTGGCCTCGGTGGATGCGGCAAGCATGACAGTCAAAACCAAGGATGGTGACACCATCAAGGCCGATGTCATTAACGTGATTCCACCCATGCAGGCAGGCAAGATTGTCACAGCCTCGGGTCTGGCCGATGACAAGGGCTGGGCGCCCGTGAATCAGCGCAGTTTCGAGTCCAGCAAGGCGAAGAACATCTATGTGATTGGCGACAGCTGCGTTGCAGGGCCAGTGCCCAAGTCAGGCTATGGCGCAAACTCGGAGGCGAAGATTGCCGCTTCAGCCATTGTGCAGTCATTGAACGACGCCGAGTTGATTGTGCCCAAGTGGGTGAATACCTGCTACAGCTATGTCTCGGCGCAGGACGCGATTTCGGTTGCCGGGGTGTACGAGCTGGATGCCGCAGGCAAGATCATTGAGATCAAGGGTTCAGGGGGCGTATCAGCCAAGGGCGGCAAAAACTGGAAGGCCGAAGCCATGTTTGCCAAGGGCTGGTACGAAGGGATTCGCGACGACACCTGGGGATAGCCTCCTGTCGGCGGCGAGCTTCAGAACGGACATCCCCGCTTTTGCGGGGATTTTTTTGCGCCGCAATACGCCGCTCAGAGAGACATTGAGCAGGCTCTTAGCCGACTTGCATGAGCAGAGCAAAGGTCGCCAGCAACCCGCCGATGGCAGCGCCGGCCAGTACATCAGACAGATAGTGCAGGCCGAGCACCATGCGTGAAGCAATCACCAGGGCGGCGAAAGGTAGAACCAGCCATGTAAACTCGGGTGCGAAGGCAACGATCTGTACGGAAAAATTGACCGCGTGCAAGGTGTGCCCTGACGGGAAGCTGTATTTGTCGAGCGGTGCAACGCTTAGATTGATGCTTTCAAAAACATCACAGGGACGCGCACGCGCCGTGAGCTTTTTGATGGCCCAGTACAATGCAAACCCAACGAGCGCGGTGCCCAGCATCCAGGCCACCGGAATCCAGGCCTCGCGACCATAAACAAGCAGAAGCACGGCCATGACGGCGTACCAGCCAATGCCGTCGCCCAGACGGCTGGCCAGTCCAAACACGCTGCGCGCCATACGGTAGGCATGAAGACGGTGCGCACCGACGGTCAGTGAGTGCTCCCAATCGAGATAACGGTGCAGCAGGCTTTCACGCGCAAAGTTCATGAAGCGGCTTCCTGCATGTTCGGGCGGGTTTGCGTTGCGTTGCTCGCCTGGCTCACCGGGCGGGTTTGGCTGTCTTTTTCGGGGGTTACTTCGCGCCACATGGCCTCCAACTGTTGCGCAATCTTACTCCACGTCTGGGTTTCTGCGCGTCGCCTTGCTGCGACGCCTAAAGTTTGCGCCCATTCCGGCGAGGAGGCCAGACGTTTTGCCTGTTCAATAAAGTGCGACTCGTCATTCATTCTGGCCACTAGGCCATTTTCTTCGCTTGTAATCAGGAAGCGTGCGGCAGCATAGTCAAAAGCCAAGGGAGCAAGCCCGGATGCCATGGCTTCCAAAATGACATTGCCGAAGGTTTCCGAAAGACTGGGGAAGATGAAGAAGTCTGCGCTTGCATAATGTTCGGCCAGATCCGCATCGCGCAACGCGCCCGTGAAAATAAGCTCTGGGTGATTTTGACGCAAGCTTGGCTCAAGTGGCCCTGTGCCAACCATGATGGCGCGTAATTCCGGGTGAGTCTGGCGCATGGCCTGAACGGTGCGCGCAAACAACTCCGTGTTTTTTTCGGCGGCCAGTCGCCCGACAAAAATGGCGACAGGCGTATCGTCCGCGGCGCCCCATTGGGCACGCAAGGCGCGATTGCGTTTGTCGGGGCTGAACAGATTGCCATGCACGCCTCGCCCCAGAACACGCAGTTTGTCCAGTCCGTCGGCGGCCAGTCGCGCTTTTTGATCCTCTGTGGGAATCAGGGTAAAAGCGGCCCTGTTATGGAAGTGGCGCAAATAGGCCAGCGCAGGCGCACCCAGCCAAGGCAGACCATAGTGGCGCATGTACACATGAAAATGGGTGTGCAGACTGGTGGTCACCGGGATATGCAGTGCAAGTGCTGCATTAAGCGCGGAATAGCCCAAGGGACCTTCGGTGTCGATGTGCACCACGTCCGGGCGCTCCTTGCGCCAGAGCTCGCGCAGCAAACCTCCGGCTGGAAAACCGAACTGCATGGCGTTATAACCCGGAATCGCCATGCCTGTGACCCAAACCTCGCCGCTTTCGCGAGGCATATCCCCTCCCCTCGGTTTGGGGCGTATCAGCTTGATTTCATGCCCCAAACGACGCAGCTCACCAACCAGCGCCACAAGCGTGCGCGCGACGCCGTTCAGTTCAGGGGCATAGGTCTCGGTCACGATGGCGATGTGCATGGAGATTTTCCGCAGGGCTCAGAAACAGGATTGTTCTAACAGAAAGTTGAAAAAGGGCAGGAAAGCCCTTTTTCAACTCGCCCGTCGCGGTACACGCCCGCGACGGGCTCCGAAGATCAAGCACGTAACGTGCTTGATCTTCGCGCAAGCCATCCTTGGCTTGCCATAACAGTGCGTTTTCAACGTCCTGTTATGATGTGAAACTAACATGAAGCATTCATGAATCCTTCACGCGAGCCGCCGCCGACTCATCCTTTCGTGACCGTTTTTTGCGGAAGCCAAACAACCTGCCCGTGCTTGACCTCAAGTTCAACGGGGGTCAGCGCTTCGCCGACACATGGGCCGGCCACGCATTGCCCGTTCGCCATGTCGAATAAAGCGCCATGCAGGGCACAACGGATATGGCATCCATCGTCAGCCAGAAACGCATCTTTAAGCACATTCAACTCCGTGCCAAGGTGCGGGCAGTGATTCAGATAGCCGTAGATTCTGGCGCCCTGGCGCACCACAAAAATGGAACGCATGGTCTCGCCGTCGGCGAGCTCGAAGCCCCGGCTGCCTGGGTCGGCCAGGCTGCTCAAGGGGCAGAGCACATTGGCCTCGCCATGCCTTGTGCCAAGCAGATTATCCAGGCCGGACTGCCCGACCTTGCGCCCGGCAAGCTGACAGGCGTCGCTCAGCGCGTCGCCTAGCGCACGCCCGCTCAAAATGGCATGAATCAACCCGGCATTGAACGTATCTCCTGCCGCCAGGGTGTCGATGACCCGTTCAGGCGGAAACGCCGGACTATGGTACAACTCTTGGCTTCGGGTCAGCCCCCATGCGCCAAGCTCAGCCCAGGGCAGCACCAACATCGCTTGCGGCGCCCAGGCGCGCGCCTCATGCAGAAAGGCTTCGGGATCATTGAAGCCGCGGCCTCGCACAAACGCGCGTGAAAAAATAATGATATCCGGGTACTCCCACAACGCTTCCAGGCCGTCACGTTCCTTCTCAACCTCTAGCGAAATCGGCTGATCGGTCACGATGCTGCGCGCATAAGCCAACATCACCGCAAGATCGTCACAATTGCGTGCCTCGAAATGCAGCCAGTCGCAGGATTCAATACCCTCGATATCCATGAAGTCACTGAGCGAAAACTCGGGCAGGCGGCGGTAGTGCACAATGCTGCGCGAACCGTTGCGCTGGTTGAGCAAAATATAGGAGGTGGGTGCAACGCTGTTCGCGATGCGGCGCGCATGGCGCAGATCCACGCCGCGCAACTCAAGCTCATCGGCAATGCGCCGACCATTCATGTCCCCGGCCAGCACGCCCGCCAGACGGCAATCATGCCCGGCTTGCGCCAGCACGCTCAGGGTATTTGCCGTGTTGCCGCCCACGCGCACCGTTTGCGCCAGGGCGCGCACCTCGCTGTCTTCGGCGGGGTAAGCGTCCACCGTATTGATGATGTCGAGCGTGGCGATGCCTGTGCCCAGTATGCGTGCCATAGACCACATGCGTTGTAAAAAGGGATGACAGGATACCGAAAAACGCATCCTTGAGTTTTTCAGCCCACCTGCCCGTCCGGTACGCGCCCGGACGGGCAGGTGGGCTTAAGTCAATACTTTAGCCCGTGGTCATACCTTAATCACGGAAGGCGTGGATGTCCACGAACCAGTCCGAGGGTGTCGCGGTCAGCACCAGACAGGAGGGCGCGCCGTGGGTGCGGGTAAATCCCGCCGCGCCAGGATTGAGCACCCAGGGCTGCTGCGCGTCATCCACGACCAGACGATGCGTGTGTCCATACACGATGGCGCGTGCCGCCGGATAGCGCTCACGCAAAGCCTGGTGGCGACGCAAGGCGGGACGTACGCGATGCCCGTGCACCACGACCACGACGCCGCCGGGTGCGTCGATGCTCAGATACTCCGGAAGAATGCGCAGACAGCGCTCCGTACCTATCGGCCATTGCTCGGGCGTGTCATTGTTGCCGCGCACGGCGAACACCCGCCCGCTTTTCGGCAGAAGTTGCGCCAGCACCTCCGGCGAGCCGATGTCGCCAGCGTGTACAACCAGATCGCAGCTTTCCACCACCTCGGCAATGCGTCGATCAACCGCGTTATGCGTGTCCGAAAGCAACGCAATTCGCAGGTGGGGCTGGTCTGGATCAGCAAGACTGGGCGGCATGGCAAAACGCTCAAGAAGGCGGCAGGGAACAGCATAGCGCATTTGCCAGATGCCGCCTCAGCACGCACCATGCGCCGTCATTCCCTGTAGATGAGTCAACAGCATGAACTACCGACACGCCTTTCATGCCGGCAATTTTGCCGACATTCACAAACACGTTGTTTTAATAAGCGTTTTACAACGCTTGCAGCTCAAGGACAGCCCGATCAGTGTTCTGGATACCCATGCAGGCGCAGGGTTTTATGACCTGAGCGCCGATCCGTCACAACGCACCAGCGAATGGCGCGACGGCATCGGGCGCGTGTATGTGGAAACCCGCGCCCCGTCCGCCGTCATGAGTCTGCTCAACGCTGTACGCGCGCTCAATACCGACCCGAACAAACCGCGCGTCTATCCCGGCTCGCCGCGTCTGATCGCCGCCCACATGCGCCCGCAAGACCGCGTGCAGCTCTGCGAACTTGAACCAAACACCCTGAGCGATTTGCGTGAAGCGATGCGCGGCCTGCCTAATGCAGCGATTCATGCACGCGACGGCTGGGAAGCGCTTGGCGCACTCCTTCCGCCGCGTGAAATCAAGCGCGGGCTGGTGTTGATCGACCCGCCGTTTGAAGCGCCAAATGAGCTGCAACGCCTCGCCGACGCGCTGATAGCCGCCCACGCCCGTTGGCCGCAGGGCGTGCTGTTGGGCTGGTACCCGATCAAGGATCGTCCGATGGTTGATCGCTTCCTGCGCAAACTCGCCCGCGCCGGAATGCCCAATAGCCTGGCGTGCGAATTGTGCATCCACGCGCCGGAGAACCAACTTCGCCTGAACGGCAGCGGCATGGTCGTCATCAACTCCCCGTGGCAGCTCGATGAAAGTCTGCGCGAAGCTTGCGGCTGGCTGCATGAGCGCCTGCAACAAAGCCCGGAGGCTCCGTGGAGCGTCGTTGCCTTGGACGGTATGACCTAGGTGTCGCATCCCAGACGATTGCATTGACCTAAAACGTCATGCACTCTTTGTCAGTC
>CALKWL010000311.1 GCA_938004235.1 uncultured Gammaproteobacteria bacterium | reverse complement strand
TTGATCTACAAGCGCACGAAGAACCTGCGGGCGGTGCAACTCCTGCTGGGTCACTCCAAGCTCGAGTCGACGGTGCGGTACTTGGGCATCGAGGTCGATGATGCCTTGGAGATCTCCGAGCAGATTGAGATCTGAACCCGGCGCGGCTGCCCGCCAAGCACCTTTTGCCGGCGGGCGGCTGCTTACGGTGATGATGCCGAGGGGGTACTATCGGCCATTATGCCCAGCTCCCAGTTATGAACAGTCGGCTCACGGCGATGCTGGGGATGGCCCGGCGTAGCGCCTGATCTGTAGCGTCGACGAACCCGGGGCTGGACATAATTCCGGCGCTGGCGCAGGACGGCAACTCCTCTTCCCGATAGGAGTTTGCCATGCCCAAGATCCCTTCCCTGCATGCGGTGCTGCAAGGCTGGTTGCTCGACGGTCCGCTGGCTGCGTATGTGCCGGCCTACGTCGAACGGCTGGAGCGCGGTCGCTACGCGTCCAGCACGAGCCGGCGATGGCTGAACGCCGTCGCGCACTTCGCTCACTGGATGTCGCTGTGCCGGTTGCCGGTCGACAGGCTCGACGAGAGCCGCATCGATCAGTTTCTTCAGGATCACCTGCCGCACTGTGGTTGCAGAGGGCCGGTGATGCGCCGCCCACGCGAGGTACATGCGGCTTTGATGCCCCTGTTGGCAATCCTTCGCCAACGCGGCGTGATCGCGGACTTGCCGACACCGTCGGGTCCGATCGCCGAAGAGCTGAGCCGCTACGACGCATACATGCTCGATACCCGTGGGCTGGCAAGCGGCACCCGTTCGGTCCGACTGCGGATCATCGAGCGGCTGCTCGTGCACAAATTCGCGGGCCATTCTCTGGATCTGCAAGAACTGCAACCGCAGGACATCCGCCGCTTCGTTGCCGAGCAGTTGGAGTTGCGCAACACGATCAGCAACGCGGTGACCATCAACGCCGCCTTGCGTGGCTATCTGCGCTGGCGCGCGACGTGCGGCGATTCGGTACAAGCGCTGCTGGGCGTGATCCCTTCGCCCGCCAACTGGACACATGCGTCGCTGCCACGCGCGCTGCAGTCGCGTGAGGTCGGCCGTGTCCTCAATTCATTCACCCCGGCGCTGCGCGCGCCCAAGCGCGGCTATGCGATCGTCCGTCTGGCCCTCGATCTGGGCCTTCGCTGTATCGAGATCAACCGGCTACAACTGGACGACATCGATTGGCAGAACGGCACGCTCACGCTGAGGCGGACGAAGTCTCGCCGCCAGGATGTGCTGCCACTGCCAGTCCCCACGGGCAAGGCGCTGGAGGCGTACCTGCGCCACGAGCGACCGCTCACCAGCAACCGATCCGTGTTCGTGCGCTCCTTGGCTCCACACCATACACCGGTCAGCGTGGATGCCATCCATCGGGTGATCCGCGACGCCTTCAGCCGCGCCGGTATCCCGCATGGCCGGGCGCACGCCCTGCGCCACACCTTGGCCTGTCGGCTGGTCAACAGCGGGGGCTCGATCAAGGAAGTCGCCGATGTGCTGCGGCACCGCTCGCTGAACACTTCGCTCATCTACGCGAAGACCGATCGCGCTGGCTTGGTCGAAGTCGCCTTGCCCTGGCCAGGGAGTCCAGCATGAGCAACCACATCTGTCTTCCCGAGCGGATCGAGACGTATCTGGCCGAGCGCCGTCGCCTCGGGTTCGAACTTCAGCACATGGGTCAGGCGCTCGCCCGGTTCGCACGCTATGTCGAGGCAGTCGGTCACCACGGACCGCTTACCGTCGAGGTGATGGCTGCCTGGGCGCGGCAGGTCAAGGGTGGCAGAGGTGATCGAGGTACGGCGGCTCGCGCCTTACGTCTGTTCAGGCCGTTTACGCGCTGGCTGCAGCAGTTCGAGCCGGCTACCGAGGTCCCCGACGAGGCGACCTTCGGGCCGGTCCCGGGTCGGCTCACCCCGCACATCTTCCGCGACGAGGAGATCGAGGCCTTGCTCGAAGCCGCCGGGCGACTCGGGCCGCCGCTGCGCAGTACCGTCATGCGGACCTTGTTCGGACTGATCGCCTGCACGGGTCTGCGCATCTCCGAAGCCCTGGCGTTGGTCGACGCGGACGTCGACCTCAGCGTCGGCGTGCTGACCGTCCGCTGCAGCAAGTTCGGCAAGTCGCGCCTGGTGCCGCTGCACCCGAGTGCCGTGACTGCCCTGCGCACCTACCGCCTTGAGCGCACGAAGTACGTGCCTGCCGATCCTGAAGGGCCGTTCTTCATCGCCACCCGTGGCCGCCGGCTCGGCTGTGCGCTCAGTAATCGGCAGGCCCACCGTATCTTCGATCAGCTGCGCCGGGAACTGGGCTGGATCACTCGCGGCGGCCACGGTGCGGCCCGTATCCACGATCTGCGCCACAGCTTTGCGGTGCGTCGCCTGCTGCGCTGGCATGAGCAGGGCGAGAACGTGCACGAGCACATGCTTGCGCTGTCGACCTACATGGGCCACGCCAAGGTCTCGAACACGTACTGGTACCTCACGGGCACGCCCGAACTCCTGCAAGTGGTGGGCAAGCGTTTCGAGCATTTCGTCGATCCATACGAAGCCGAGGAGGATGACGATGGTTAAGACCGAATCAGTCCAGGCGCCCAGCTTCGCGGCCCTGGTGCAGGCGTTCTTCGCCGAGCACCTGCAGCAGCAGCGCGCGATGAGCCCGCGCACCGTTGCCGCGTATCGCGACGCCTTCGTGCTGTTCCTCGACTTCGCGCAGGCGCGGCTACACAAGCAACCCACGGCGATCCGGCTCGAGGAGATCACGCCGGTGCTGATCCTGGCCTTCCTTGATCACCTGGAGCGCGAGCGCGGCAATACGGTGAGAAGCCGCAACGCTCGACTCGCGGCGTTGCGGGCGTTCCTGAAATTTGCCGGTCGGCGCGACGTGAGCGCCCTGCATGCCGTCGAGAAGTCGCTGGGCGTGCCGATGAAGCGCTTCGAGCGACCGATGCTGGGCTTCCTGTCGCGTGAGGAAATGCTGGCGATCATCAGCGAGCCCGACGACTCCTGGACGAGCCAGCGCGACCATCTGCTGCTCAGGATGCTCTACAACACCGGCGCCCGGGTTTCCGAGATCATCGGCGTGACGCTGGCCGACGTGGTGCTCGATGGTGCCGCCTGTGTGCACCTGCACGGCAAGGGGCGCAAGCAACGCGCGGTGCCGCTGTGGCGCTCGACGGTGCGGCAGATCAGGGCGTGGCTACGGCTCAATCCGCAGTTGCAACCGACATCGGCGCTGTTGCCCAACCGCGATGGTCAGGCGATGACGCGCGGGAACGTCACACAGCGCCTCGCTCTCGCCGTCAAGGCCGCGACCGCCGCGCAGCCGCAGCTTGCGACGCGCCGCATCTCCCCGCACATCATCCGCCACACGACGGCCATGCACCTCTTGCAGGCCGGCGTGGACATCAGCGTCATCGCGCTATGGCTGGGACACGAGAGCCCGACGACAACTCATCAATACGTCGAGGCTGACCTGGCGATGAAGGAGCAGGCACTGGGGAGACTGCAGGAACCAGACGCCGCGATCCGGCGCTACAAGGCGCCAGACTCGCTGATCGAGTTCTTGAAGACCCTGTAGTTATGTGCAGGCCGCAGGCATCGCGCACCAACGCTGCGCTCGCGCGATGACGCGGCCCGCACCGCAACTGTTCATAACTGGGAGCTGGGCATAATGGCCGTTATGGACAGCTATCCATAACGGCCACAAGCCGTCACTGGTCACCCAATCCGGATAGCGGTCATCCGGGCGAGGCGGTATGCTCTCTGCCTATGTGCTAGATGGGCCGCATCAGACCACTAAGCTGCCGGCTGCTGCCCTATTCCTGTCTTGTTATCTTGCCTTGCGCGTGGTTCCAGCGTCTAAACAGTAACTTGCAGGACATGTTATCCGGCATTCCGATGTTATGCGGCAGAGCTGTCGCCCCAAAACAAAATTACGCCCTGGAGCCTTGATCAATGATCGCCCCGAAACTCTTCATCTCATACAGTTGGTCAAATGCTGAACACGAACAGTGGGTCATTGATCTTGCAACGGAACTGCGTGAATCTGGTGTCGATGTTATTTTGGATAAATGGGATCTCAAAGAAGGACACGATGCAGTCGCTTTCATGGAGAAGATGGTCACTGATCCAGAAATCAAGAAAGTGGCCATCATCTGCGACGAGAAATACGCCGCCAAGGCAGATGGAAGAGCAGGTGGTGTAGGAACAGAAACGCAGATCATCTCAAGGGAGGTTTATGAGAACCAAGCCCAAGAAAAGTTTGTAGCGGTTGTCTGCGAAAAAGATGAGAGCGGCAAAGCGTGTCTTCCCACGTACTATAAATCTAGAATTTATATTGACCTTAGTGAAGCGGATAGGTACGCGGATAATTTCGAGCGCCTATTGCGATGGATTTTCGATAAGCCGCTATATATCAAACCAGAACTCGGCCATCAGCCTTCGTTCTTGTCAGAGGGCGAGCATGTCTCATTGGGTACAACGGCAATCTTCAAGAGGTGCGTTGACGCAGTAAAGAACCATAAGGCATATGCTTCCGGAGCCTTCGACGAGTACTGCACCGTTTTTTCTGAAAATCTCGAGAGGTTTCGTATATCAAGACCAGACGGCGAGTTTGACGACGCCGTAATCAAGAGCATTGAGGAGTTTCTGCCGTTTCGCAATGAAGCGATCCAGCTATTTCTTGCGGTTGCGCAGTACTCGCCTGAAGAGCAATTCATACAGAGGCTACATCGATTTTTTGAAAGCATGATTCCCTACATGAGTAGACCTCAAAGCATTTCTCATTGTAACGAATGGGATTTTGATAATTACAGATTCATAGTGCATGAGTTGTTCTTGTATTTAATCGCTGTTCTGCTAAAGCATGATCGGATAGAACAAGCGAACTACTTTCTCCAGCAGCAGTATTACCTACCAGGAAACTCGGACTATGGCCGAGATGTAATGGTCAGCTTCATCGTCTTTCGGGAATACATGCGTTCATTTGAGCACCGTAACAAGCGACTTGGGCTACGGCGGCTTTCCCTCAGAGCGGACTTGTTGAAGGAGCGGTGCGCTGGTACCGGGATCGAATTCCGCTATTTGCTACAGGCGGACTTTGTTGCATTCATGCGTGCAGAAGTCGAGGCGCAGGACGATTGCAAGCGCTGGTGGCCTGAAACGCTGCTCTATATTGGTAATTTCAATAGTACATTTGAAATTTTTGCTAGGTCTGTTTCAATGCTCTACTTCAATAAATCGAAGTTGTTGCTGTCCATTGATTCGCCGAAAGACCTTGAGCCGCTACTTAAGAGCTATCAGGATGGATCGCGAAACTTACCGAGTTGGGAGTTCGAGAGGTTTAATCCTGCATCACTGCTTGGATACAAACATCTAGCAACTCGGCCTTGAAAACGCAATGAGTATAAGAATGCTATCAACTCGGACACCAAAAGCGGCGACCCTTCGCCGCACCGCTTTTGCTACCGGACATGGCGAATGTTAAAAAACGCCTTTCCTCAAAGCTCAACGGCGGCATTGGGTCGGGCCCAGGGCAATCGCACCTTCATGTCATCACCCCGAGCAGTTCTGCGCGAAATTTGTCCGACGTAGCGGCCAGCATGCGCTTGGTCTTTATGCTGCCCTTGCGTGACGTGTTCAATCGGAGGAGATTCATCACGATGTGGCGGACGATGGCGAAGTTGTTGGCAGCGAAGCCGGTACGAACGGTGGATTGGTCTTCGTTGAACTGGACGTCCAGGCACCAGTGAAGCCGGAGATCGGAAGAGCACACGTCTGAACTCCAGTCAAGTCAGTCAATACCGTATGCCG
>CALKWL010000310.1 GCA_938004235.1 uncultured Gammaproteobacteria bacterium | reverse complement strand
AAATGTCTCGAGTTGCTAAACAGCCAATCACAGTACCCAAAGGCGTCGAAGCGGTGCTGGATGGCGAATTCCTTCGGGTCAAAGGGCCGAAGGGGGCACAGGATTTGCGTATCCATGCGCAAGTGAATGTGAAGATCACAGACGGTGTGATCCACTTTGAGCCGAATCAGGAGCTTCAGTCAGCCGATGCACTGGCAGGAACCATGCGTGCCGTTGCTCAGAATATGGTCACAGGCGTGACCGCGGGCTTTGAGCGTCGCTTGCAACTGGTTGGCGTAGGTTATCGCGCCCAAGCGCAAGGTGCTGTCTTGAACCTGTCCCTTGGTTATTCTCATCCGATCAACTATGCGCTTCCGAATGGCGTGACAGCGGAAACACCTTCACAGACTGAAATTATTCTCAAGGGAGTAGATAAGCAGCTGGTTGGGCAGGTTGCCGCAGAGATTCGCGGCTACCGTCCGCCTGAGCCGTATAAGGGCAAGGGCGTGAAGTATGCTGGCGAGAATATCGTCCGCAAGGAAGCCAAGAAGAAGTAAGACTTAGCCGAGTCTAGGTTAAGAGAATGAAGGTTACAGTATGAATCTCAAGAAAGAACAGCGCCTGCGTCGCGCCTTGAAGAGTCGCGCAAAAATGAGCGAACTTAATATGCCGCGCCTGTGTGTGAATCGCACCCCGCGTCATATTTATGCGCAGATCATCTCAGCCGATGGCGCACATGTTGTTGCCAGTGCCTCGACATTGGCAGCTGATGTCCGTGCGGATCTGAAAAGTACCGGTAATGCGGAGGCCGCGATTGCTGTCGGTCGCGCGATTGCCGAGCGCGCCAAGGCGGCAGGCGTTGAAGTGGTAGCATTTGACCGTTCTGGCTTCAAGTATCATGGCCGAATCAAAGCTTTGGCTGATTCTGCGCGTGAGCACGGGCTTAAATTCTAATAGGTGTCACGATGAAGACTGAAGCCAATAATGTTGTCAGCGATGGAATGATCGAAAAGCTTGTTTCGGTCAATCGCGTATCGAAAACCGTAAAGGGTGGTCGTATTTTCTCTTTCACTGCCCTGACGGTGGTGGGTGATGGTAATGGCCGTGTGGGCTTTGGCTATGGCAAGGCGCGTGAAGTGCCTGTCGCTGTCCAGAAATCCATGGAAAAAGCGCGTCGCAATATGTTCGATGTTGCCTTGAATGGCGGAACCTTGCAGTACGACGTCAAGGGGCGTCATGGCGCGGCATCCGTATTTATGAAGCCTGCCAGCGAGGGTACCGGTCTGATTGCCGGCGGCGCCATGCGTGCGGTGTTTGAGGCGGTTGGAGTACGTAATGTACTGGCCAAGTGCGTGGGCACCCGCAACCAGATGAACATGATTCGTGCTACCATCAACGGTTTGCGCGACATGAGCTCGCCCGAGCGTGTTGCAGCCAAGCGCGGCAAGCGTGTCGAAGATATTCTGGGGTAATGCCATGTCAGAAGTAGCAAAAATCAAGGTGATGCTCGTTAAGAGCCCGGCTGGTCGTCTGCAATCTCACAAAGCTTGCGTGCGTGGCCTCGGTTTGCGTCGCATCAATCACGTTGTCGAAGTGATTGATACTCCGGAAAACCGCGGCATGATCAACAAGGTGTCTTACCTTTTGAAAGTGGTAGGTGCTTAATTATGAAGCTTAATGAGCTCAAGCCCGCTGAGGGCAGCAAGTTTGCACGTCGCCGTTTGGGGCGTGGCATTGGTTCTGGTTTAGGCAAAACCTCCGGTCGTGGCCATAAAGGTCAGCACTCGCGTGCGGGGCACTTCAAGGTCGGCTTTGAAGGTGGTCAAATGCCCATGCAGCGCCGCCTCCCCAAGTTTGGCTTTATTACCATGAAGTCACTGATTAGCGCGGAAGTGCCTCTTTCTGCGTTGAACAAGCTGGATGATGTGGTTTCTCTGGAAACACTGAAACAAGCGGGTCTGATTCGTCGTGACGTACGTTTTGTCAAAGTCGTGTTGTCCGGTGAAATCAGTAAAGCCGTTGTGGTAAACGGCGTGCGTGTCACGAAAGGCGCTGCGGCAGCAATTGTCCAGGCTGGTGGACGAGTGGAGTAATCTGTGTCTTCGCAAACAACTCTTTCAGGCCTCGCGGGTTCCGGCAAGTTCACGGAACTTCGCCAGCGCCTTTTGTTCGTTGTTGGTGCACTGATCGTTTATAGAGTAGGGACATTCATTTCTCTTCCAGGGATTGATCTTAATGTCATGCAGGCATTGTTCGATCAATCCCGTGGTTCCATCCTGGAAATGTTCAACATGTTTTCAGGCGGCGCCCTTTCGCGTATGTCGATTTTCGCTCTGGGGGTCATGCCCTATATATCGGCGTCAATCATTGTCCAGCTCCTGACGGTTGTTGTTCCAAAATTTGAACAGCTCAAGAAAGAGGGGGATGCGGGCAAGCGCAAAATCACCCAGTACACCCGTTATGGCACCTTGGTGTTGGCGCTCTTTCAGGCCGTGGGCGTTGCCATTGCCCTGCAAAGCCAACAGGTTGGTTCTAATCCCCTGGTTATCAATCCGGGGATTGCTTTCCTGTTTACCGCGACTCTGTCGTTGGTGACGGGTACGATGTTGTTGGTCTGGTTGGGTGAGCAGATTACCGAGCGCGGTATCGGGAATGGTATTTCACTGATTATCTTTGCGGGTATTGTTGCGGGTCTGCCTGCGGCATTTGCCGGCACATTTGAGTTGGTGCGTACCGACCAGATGAGCATCCTTGTGCTGTTGCTTCTCCTGGTGCTTGCGGTTGCGGTCATAGGTTTCGTTGTCTTTGTCGAGCGCGGCCAGCGTCGGAAGATCGGAAGAGCGTCGTGTAGGGAAAGAGTGTAGATCTCGGTGG
>CALKWL010000309.1 GCA_938004235.1 uncultured Gammaproteobacteria bacterium | reverse complement strand
CACCGAGATCTACACTCTTTCCCTACACGACGCTCTTCCGATCTTGGCCTTGAGGGTGCGCGGGCTGCCATGCTGGAAAGGGACGTCGAGGTAGGGCAGGATTTTGCCTGCGGCCATCAGCGGAATCACATCGTCCACGTGTGGGTAAGGGTAGACGTAGTGCATCCTCACCCACACGCCCAAATCGCCCAGGGCTTGGGCGAGGTCGTAAAGCTTGGTTTTCAGCGGGCGTCCTCCCCAGAAGTCGGTCTTGTATTTCAGATCCAGTCCATAGGCGCTGGTGTCCTGCGAAACTACCAAGAGCTCTTTGACGCCTGCTTTGACCAGGTTTTCCGCTTCAGTCATGACCTCGCCGATCGGGCGGCTGACCAGGTCTCCGCGTAAATGCGGGATGATGCAGAAGCTGCAACGGTGGTTGCAGCCCTCGGAAATTTTTAGATAGGCGTAGTGCGCCGGGGTGAGCTTGACGCCTTGCGCCGGAAGCAGATCCAGAAACGGGTCATGCAGCGGCGGGAGATGGTCATGCACGGCGTGCATCACTTCTTCATAAGCATGAGGGCCGGTAATCGCCAGCACGCTGGGGTGCATCTGACGCACCAGGGCGCCTTCTTCGCGCGCACCCAGGCAACCGGTCACGATGACCTTGCCGTTTTCCGCCAGAGCCTCGCCGATGGCGTCCAGCGATTCCTCGGTGGCCGAGTCGATAAAGCCGCAAGTGTTGACCACCACCAGATCAGCGTCGTCGTAGCTGGGGGAAATGGCGTAACCTTCGGCACGCAGCTGGGTGAGGATGCGCTCGGAATCCACCAGCGCCTTCGGGCAACCCAAGCTGACAAAGCCAACCTTGGGTACGGGCGATTTTTTAGAGATCATCAAGCGGCACTTCGGTCATGACGCCGTCTTCGGTCTGGCGATGGGCTTTGAGATTGTTGGCGCGGGCGAAGCCGAGAATCTGCTCGTACATGGCGGGAGCCTGTTCCTTGAGCAGGGGTTCAATCGCCAGACACTTCTCACCCTTGATGTTGACCGGGTGCAGGCGCTCGGAGAACACCAGGCGGTGCTGAGCAAATGTGGCATCCCAGCTGGACAGACGGTCGATCCAGTCGCTGGGACGGAAACGCTTGCCATCCTGGGTCACGCTTTCGATGATGTAACGGAAGGGCTGAGCCTGTTCCATGATGCACTCTGTAGTTTAATGAAAATTGGGCGCTATTCTATGCGAAGCGCGGGATTCTGACACTTGGTGAGGGGTAATGAAACAACAGCTGGTGGCGAATGTGTTGGTGCTCAATACCGGTGGCACATTTAACAAGCGTTATGATCCGATTCGGGGTGAGTTGTTTGTGCCGTGCGATGATCGTGCGGTGGCGTCTATTTTGGCGGAGTTCCGCGGCAATGTGGCTTGCCGGGTTCAGGGGCTGATTTACAAGGACAGCCTGGAGATGAATGAGGCTGACCGGGCGCGGATGGCGCAGGCCATTCTTGATAGCGCGGAAAGTCATGTGCTGGTGGTGCATGGTACGGATACCATGCACCTGAGCGCCGCGCACTTGGCGGGCGCCTGTCCGGGCAAGCGCATCGTACTGACAGGCGCCATGCTGCCCTATGCTTTGGGCGAGCGGGAAGCGGCGATGAATTTTGCCTTGAGTATGGGCTGGCTGCTGGCGGGCGCTACGCCGGGTGTTTTTATCGGTATGCACGGCCTGGTCTTGCCCTATGCGCGCATGATCAAAGACCGGGCGCATGGCGTGTTTCGTGCGGAGCCGGAGCAATAGCAGCCTGTCGGATCTGAATTTTCTAGAACTTACGCAAAACCGCCCCAGCGGCGCTCAAGCACCTTGCCGTACTCAGTGTACTGGCATCAAAGCTTTGCCTTGCTGGAACACTTTTGCGTAAGCTCTGTTTTCAAATCATCTGGAGTCTTTGAATGAGCATCCAATCCGATCACTGGATTCGGCGTATGGCCGAGCAGCATGGCATGATCGAGCCGTTCGCACCGGGGCAGGTGCGCGAGGCTGAGGGGCAGCGCATCATCTCTTACGGCACGTCGAGTTATGGCTACGATGTGCGTTGTGCTGACGAGTTCCGGATTTTCACCAATATCAACAGCACGATTGTCGATCCGAAAAACTTCGATGAAAAGAGTTTTGTCTCGGTAAGGTCAGATGTGTGCATTATCCCGCCGAATTCGTTTGCCCTGGCGCGCACAGTGGAGTATTTCCGCATCCCGCGTTCGGTCTTGACCATCTGTCTGGGTAAAAGCACCTATGCGCGCTGCGGCATTATTGTGAATGTCACCCCGCTGGAGCCGGAGTGGGAAGGGCATGTGACGCTGGAGTTTTCCAATACCACGCCGCTGCCAGCGAAAATCTACGCCAACGAAGGGGTGGCGCAGATGCTCTTTCTGCACTCTGACGAGGAGTGCGATGTGTCTTATAAGGATCGCGGAGGCAAGTACATGGGGCAGACCGGGGTGACGTTGCCTAAGGCTTAATAGATCGGAAGAGCGTCGTGTAGGGAAACGGTGTAGAATACGGGGGTCGGCGGACCAT
>CALKWL010000308.1 GCA_938004235.1 uncultured Gammaproteobacteria bacterium | reverse complement strand
TTCGGCCAGCGGGGCGACATCGCCCTCCATGCTGAATACGCCGTCGGTGAGGATGAGTTTTTCCTGCGCGCTGCTGGCGGCGAGTTGTTGGGCGAGTGCGGCGCAATCGTTATGGGGATAGCGTTTGAAATGAGCGCCTGAAAGCAGGCCGGCATCCAGCAGGGAAGCATGGTTGAGGCGGTCTTCAAATACCGCGTCGCCGCGTCCGACCAGCGCGCCGACTGCGCCCAGATTGGCCATGTAGCCGGTGGAGAACAGCAAGGCGCGATCAAAACCGCAAAAGGCGGCAAGTTCTTCTTCCAGCGCTTGGTGGGCGCGGGTGTGGCCGTTGATGAGGTGCGCTGCACCGCTGCCCACGCCGTATTCATTCGCACCGCGCTGGAAGGCGGCAATGACCTCGGGGTGGCTGGCCAGGCCAAGGTAATCGTTGCTGCAAAAGCTCAGCACGGGCTGGCCGTTGACAATGCGGCGCGGGGTTTGTGCGCCTTCGGCAATGCGCGGCGTGCGGTACAGGCCGCTGGCATGGCGTTCAATCAGGCGTTGCTTGATGCGGGCTTGCTTCATTCTGCGAGATGGCTGCAACTATCGGCCGCAGTGATATTGAGAGTCGTAAATGTGGGGTGTGCGAATAAATTCGCACCTGCACGATGGAACGTAGGTGCGGGCTTACGCCAGCTTCGCGTTAATTTATTCGCACACCCAAATGCACAATCAGATCGCGCGCGTTGTAACGATGTCATGCGATTACAGGTTACTTTTGCTGAAGTCGTCGGCGGTACGGCCTTGTTTGTCCTTGAGCGTGGTGTCCGCGCCTGCCCGTAGCAGACGTTCGGCGATTTTGGGCTGGCGTGCGGCGGTGGCGTGCATCAGCGCACTGCGTCCGCGTTCGTCTTGCAGATTCAACTGGGCGCCGCGCACCAGCAACAACTCAACCATCTCCATCGAGCCGTTATCCACCGCCATCATCAGCGGGGTGAGTTCGGTGTAGAAGTTTTTCTGGTCAATTTTCGCGCCCTTGTCGAGCAACATGCTCACCATTTTGGCGTCGTTGCGCATGACCGCCTGCATCAGCGGGGTGTAGCCGTATTTGTTGTCGAGGTGGATGTTGGCACCTTGTTGCAGCAGGAATTCCGCCACGGCCAGGTGCTTGTTATCCACGGCCATCAACAGCGCCGAATTCTGGAAGGAGTCGATGACGTTGGCGTCGACATCGCCCGCACTCATCAGCGCCTTGACTTGGGCGATGTCGCCCGTTTTGGCAGCATTGAGCAGCTTGTAGTCGTTGGGGCCTGCGTGGAGGGGTAACGCAAGCAGTGCGAGTAAAGCGAAGATGATGGTGCGCAGAGTGACTTGCATGGTCGGTGTCCTATGAATTTTTTAGCTTCAATCACAATCCAAAAATTTGTCACAGAGTTCACGGAGCCTGTCTACGTTCGTTCATTGGCTTTTATTCCCCCCTTTTCAAAGGGGGGCAAGGGGGGATTTGAAGGCCGCAGCATTTTCCAACGACCTTAAATCCCCCTCAGTCCCACTTTGTGTAAAGGGGGAAGCTATCCTCGGTCAGTGACAAATAGCTTATATCTGTGTTCACTGTGGCTAAAAACTAAACACAACCACAGCTTGAACAGGAGCCGCCCGTGTCATGCGCGCCGAGGCTGTGGATGCCCAAGCGCTCGAACAAGGCCTGGTCGTGGTCTTCGTCGGGGTTGTCCGTGGTGAGCAGTTTGCCGCCGTAAAAAATAGAGTTCGCTCCGGCATGGAAGCACAGTGCCTGCATTTCGTCGCTCATTTCCGTGCGCCCGGCAGAGAGGCGTACAAAGGATTGCGGCATCAGAATGCGTGCCACGGCGACGGTGCGCACAAACTCGAACGGGTCGAGTTTGGCCGTGCCGTGCAGCGGCGTGACTTCAACCTGCACCAGAGTGATGAATGGTACGGATTCGGGATGTTTGGGCCTGTTGGCGAGTTGTTGCAACAGTGAGGCGCGATCTTGCCGCGATTCACCCATGCCGACAATGCCGCCGGAGCAGACGTTCATGCCGACATCGCGCACGTTTTTCAGTGTGTCCAGCCGCTCGTCATAGGTGCGGGTGGTGATGATGGTGCCGTAGAACTCGGGCGAGGTGTCGAGGTTGTGGTTGTAGTAATCCAGTCCGGCATCCTTCAGACGCTGTGCCTGTTCGGCGCGCAACATGCCGAGGGTGACGCAGGTTTCCATGCCCATTGCCTTGACTTCGCGCACCATGGCTTCGACAAATTCCAGATTCTTGTCAGTCGGATTGCGCCAGGCCGCACCCATGCAAAAGCGGGTGGAGCCTTTGGCCTGTGCGTCCCTGGCGGCTGCCAGCACTTCATCCAGCGCCAGCAGGCGTTCCTTTTCGAGCCCGGTGTCATATTTGGCGCTTTGCGGGCAGTAGGAGCAATCTTCCGGGCAGGCACCGGTTTTGATCGACAGCAAGGTGGACACCTGCACCGCGTTGGGGTCGAAATGGGCGCGGTGCAGGCTTTGCGCGCGGAACAGTAGGTCATTAAACGGTAGTGCGAACAGATCGAGAATGTCCTGGCGTGTCCAGTCGTGGCGCAATTCGGTGCTCATGGGTGGGAAACGGCTCATTAGTGGTGGTCATAATGGGAGTGGGGTTCAGGGATGGGCATGTCCGCCCAGGTGTCACGCTGGATTTTGATGATTTCCCAGATTGACCACGGCACCAGGATGCCAGCGGCGAACGCCCAGAATGCAAGGTAATAACGCACGTCAGCGGGGAAAAACGTGCCGATGACGATCAGCGAGCCGGTCACGGCGTAATAGCGGTAGGCCGCCCATTGGGTGTAGTGGCCGACTTTGGGGTTGGGGTGGTGTTTATTGAGTGCATACAGCAGCATGGAGCCGCCAAACCACAGCACAATCGGGATGATGGCGGCGGCAGTCGCCAGAATCATGCCTTTGCCGGAGGCCGAGCCCGCCATGATGAGAGGGATACCTGCCAGAACCATCACGGTGATGTTGATGTAGTTGAACAGGGCAGAAGCGCGGCGCTGGCTGGCGGCGCTGAGTATGGCGGGGGCAGGTTCCGGTTCGTGGGCGTTCATGCAGGAGACAGCCTCAGATAATGATGAAATGGGTGCGAAGTATAACGAATTGGCTGTTGCCGCGTCGCTGTCTGCTCTGCGCCGCCCCGGCGGGGGATGCGCAGCTGTGTTCTGGATGCGACGCGGACTTGTCGCGTATTGCGCTGGCCTGTCCGCGTTGCGCCGCGCCTGTGCTTACGCCGGGGGAGTGCGCGGATTGCGTGCGGTATCCGCCCGCCTTTGAGGCGGCGTATGCGCCCTTGGCCTATGAAGGTTCGGTGCGTTATCTATTGACCCAGTTCAAATATCACCGGCGCTTGAGCTGCGGCGCGCCTCTGGCGCACGCGATGCTGCAAAGCCTGCGCGGGCGCACGGGCAATATGCCGCAGGCCTTGATTCCGGTACCGATTCACCCCAAGCGCCTGCGTGAGCGCGGGTTTAATCAGTCGCTGGAGTTGGCGAGACCCTTGGGGCAAGCGCTTGGAATCGCCGTGCTGCCCGATGTGGTGCGGCGCGTGCGTGCCACCGTGCCGCAAAACCAGTTGGCGGAAGATGAGCGGGTGGCGAATGTGCGTGGGGTGTTTGCGCTGCGTGCAGAGGCGATTGTGCCCAAACATGTGGCGATTGTGGACGATGTGCTGACTACCGGGGCGACAGTACGCGAGTTGGCGCGCATCCTGCGCAAGCATGGGTGCGAACGGGTGGAAGTCTGGTGTGCGGCACGAACGCGCTCGGGGGTGAGCACGTAGCGCCTCAGCCGTCGCGGATAGCTCCGTCAGACTGCTAGCGGTAATTCTTCAGATACAGTGTTTCGAACAGGCGTTTGCCCCAGTGCAGCAGGCGACATGGCGGCAGAGCAAACATGCGCTTTTCGTCGCGGTAAACCAGAATGCCCTTGTTCAATGTATCCATAATGCAAATCAGCTCCCAGCGGAAGGTCTGGTTTGCGGGGGCTCCGCGCATTTCGGCCAGAAGATTTTCAGCGGCGGCCACAGCCTGGAGATCGGCCATATGCGCCTGTTTTGGTCCCCAGTCCGGCCCTTGGAAGCTGCCGGAGTCTCCCGCGACATAGACCTTGTTGAAGCCTTGAACCTTGCAATGCGCATCGGCCTGGATCAGGCCGCCGGGGGAGGCGGGCAAACCAGAGCCCTCCATCCAGGCCGGTCCGCTCATTCCCGGCATGAACAGAATCAGATCCGCGGCAAACTCGCCGCCTTCGGTAACGACCTTGTTGGCTTCAAAACGCAGCGGCTTGTGACCCAGGTGCGTTTCGATGCCCAGTTTGGCCATGCGCTTGAGCAGTGCATCGACCGCGGTTTCGCCCAGGCGATTGCCCGGTCGCGCTGACGGGTTGAAGAACACCAGCTTGAACTGATCGCGGCGACCCTGGCGGCGCAGCAGGGTATCCAGGCCGAACATCAGCTCGAACATGGGGCCGCCGCGCACGGCTGAGGATTCATTTGGGTTGCTGCCAAAACCCAGGGCGATCGTTCCGCCGTTCATCGCGGCAAGGGCGTCGCGGATGCGCTCAGCCGCATCAATGCCTTCGCACAGCGTAATGGCATGTTCAATGCCCGGGAGCCGCTTTAGAAAGCGTCCTCCGCTGGCAATAATCAAGCCCTCATTCGCGATTTCCCCAGAATCGGTCGCCACGGTGCGTCCACCATCCTTAAGGCCGGTTACGCGCCCTTGATGAAAGTTGACGCGATGACGCGCAAGAAAATTGCGCAGATCGACGCGCAGCTCATCCCCCTTGCGCAGTCCTGAAGGAATCCAGATCAGGCTGGGGGCGTAGATGAATTCGGCTCTCGGCGCGATCAGGGTAATGTCGGCTGAAGGGTCAAGTTTGCGTAGTTTGCGTACAGCGGTAAGTGCTGCGAAACCTGCGCCGACGATGGTGATTCGGTTCATATTCAACGTGGGCTATGGCGTGGATGAGAGAGTGCGGCAATTCGCTTTGTGTCTATAAATTTAAACAATACGGGTATTTATTTTAATTGCAATCCAAGACTTTGAACAGGTTTTTAGAAGGCGCTTGACGCATGACTCCCCATGGCAGGGCAGGCGTGATGTCTATAACAGGATTTCCAGCGCAGGGGGATGGCTCAGAAAATGCACTGGGCTTGCGCTCAGGCCATACGCGCCGGATTGGGTGATGACGAGCAGGTCGCCGACTTCGGTGTGCGGCAGGGCAATGGCGTGACCGAGGATATCCAGCGGGGTGCATAGCGGCCCGTGGACATTGACGGTCTCTTGCGCCGGGGCATCGACGCGTGCGGCGTGATAAAGCGGATAGTTTTTGCGGATGACTTGCCCAAGATTGCCGGAAAGTGCGAGGTGATGGTGCATTCCGCCATCGCAGAGCAGGAAGGTTTCACCGCGTGAGCTTTTGCGCTCAATGATGCGCGTGACGTAGGCTCCGGCCTCGCCCACCAGGTAACGCCCCATTTCGAGGATGAGTTCGGCCTGTCCAAGCCAACCCACATGATCTTCAATCAAAACATGAAGATTTTGCGCGATTTTATTGATATTCAAGCGATCTTCCCCAGGAAAATAGGGAATCCCGAGGCCGCCTCCGATATTGATATGCGCAAATTTAAGCCCGCTGTCGGCCAGGAGTTGCCGGGCAAGCGCCAGTGTTTCCCTGTGCGCCTGCATGATGGCGTCTTCGTTCAGGCTTTGAGAGCCGGTGAAGATATGCAGTCCTTGAAATTCAATCGGCATCGTTTTGATTGCATTAAGGATTTCATGTGCGCACTCGGCGTCGATGCCAAACGGCTTCGCCCCGCCGCCCATGCGCATCCCTGAGCCCTTAAGCTCAAACGGTGGGTTGATGCGCAGGGCGATACGCGGACGAATGCCGAGTTTCTCACCCATGGCATGCACGCGCACAAGCTCGCCCTGGGACTCCAAATTGAGGGTAATGCCTGCGCGCAGCGCGGCGCCAAGCTCATCATCCCGTTTGGCTGGGCCGGCAAAGCTGAGTCGCTCAGGCTGAAATCCGGCGGCGAGTGCGGCGTTCAGCTCACCCGCCGAGGCAATATCGCCGCCATCCGTAAGTTGCGCCATTTCACTGAGCAGGGGCGGGTAGGGATTGGCCTTGAGGGCGTAATGCAGCTGGACGCGCTCGGGCAGGCAGGCGCGCAGTTCGGCCATGCGGGCGCGGATCAGACGGCGCTCATAGGCGTAAAACGGCGTTCCCAGTTGCGCGGCAAGCTGACGAATCGGCGTGCCGCCCAGCAGCATCTCACCCTCGCGGACATCAAACAGTAGCGGGGCGTGGGCGCGCGGCTGAGTTGGCGGCGTCATATGAGCTCCGTGCGTGTGAGCTGTTCAATCTCCTCGCGCAGTCGATGCCGATCGACCTTGCCGTTAGAGGTTAGCGGCAATTCGCTGAAAACGTGAATGGCCTGGGGCTGCATGTAGGCGGGCAGGTGGTTACGACAATGATTCATGAGTTTTTCCGTATCGAGCGGGGCATGTTCGGCGACCACCGCCGCCACGATGCGCTGTCCCAACGCCTCGTCTGCAAGCCCCAGCGCCACGGCCTCGCGCACCAGCGCGGAGGCGTAGAGCACGTCCTCGATTTCGGTGGGACTGACACGGTAGCCCGAGGTTTTTAACTGATCGTCATGGCGCTCAATGAAGTAGAGATAGCCGTCTTCGTCCATGCGTACCTGATCGCCAGACCAGACGCAAAGCTCGGTCGTTCCTAGTCCGCTGCGGCACGCGTCAAGCGTTGGGGCGGGGCGGAATCGTTCCATGCTGCGCAGCGGATCATTCCAGTAACCGCGCGCCACGGTCGGGCCGCAGTGCACCAGCTCACCGGCCTCATGCGGCGCGCAGCGCGAGCCGTCCGGACGCAAAACATGGACATGGGCATTGGGGATGGCCTTGCCGATGGATTCCGGGCGCTGATCGACTTCATCCGCCGGAAGATAGGTGGAGCGGAAGGCTTCGGTGAGACCGTACATCAGGAAAAGCTGCGCTTCGGGCAGGCGTGAGCGCAGGCGTTTGATAATCGTGGGCGGAAGACGTCCGCCCGAATTGGTCAGAATGCGCAGTGAGCCGAGCCTATCCAGCCAGTCCTGGGCAGCAAGCTGGTGCCAGAGCGTCGGCACGCCAGCGAGCACGCTAATGTCATGCTGGGTAATCGCCTTGTACAGGTCGCGCGGCAGCAGGTAATCCAGCACGATGGCGTGTGCACCCACATGAAATGCCGTGGTGAGCTGCGAAAGCCCATAGTCGAAGCTCAAGGGCAGCACGGCCAGAATGCGGTCTGAAGACTCAAGATGCAGGTAGTGCGCCACGCTGGCCGCGCCCGCCAGCAGGTTGCGGTGGGTCAGCGCCACGCCCTTGGGCATTCCGGTGCTGCCCGAGGTGTAGAGCAGGGCGGCCAGATCGTTTTCCGTGCGCGCGGGCAGGCCGAGGTGATTGGACGGGAGCTGACTGAATTCGTGCATGGCGCGCACGCCCAGGCCGGGAACGCGCTCCAGTTCTTCGCTGTCATCCAGCAGAATCACCCAGCGCAGGTCGTGCAGTTGTCCAAGCAAGGGGCGCAGGCTTTGCAGTCGTGCGCGCTGGGTTATCAGAATGCGTGCGCCGCTGTCCGCAAGAATATGTGCCGCCTGCGCCGGCTTGAGCAAGGGATTGATCGGCACCATCACGCCGCCCGCCGCGCTTGCGGCAAACAGGGACTGCACGGTTTCAATGCGCTTGGGCAGCCAGACGGCCACGCGCTCACCCACAAATAACCCAAGATTGACCAGGTTAAGATCGGAAGAGCACACGTCTGAACTCCAGTCACGTCAGTCAAT
>CALKWL010000307.1 GCA_938004235.1 uncultured Gammaproteobacteria bacterium | reverse complement strand
ATGTGGTTGAAGGTGTACTACCCAGCGGAGTTCTTTGCGGCATCAATGACCATCCTTGACGAAGAGAAGCTGCCGGGTCTGGTAAAGGATGCGGAGGTGCACGGAATTGCCATCTATCCGCCCAATGTGAATATATCAACCGGCACATTCGAGGTTGCGAAGGATGCAGCTGGTGACGATATCCTGTACGCACCTTTCAACAGAGTGAAGGGCTGCTCGGAGAACACTGAGCGGTTCATCATAGAAGGACGACAGAAGGCCGGCGGCAAGTTCAAGAGCTTCATCGACTTCTTCGACAACGTGAATAAGACCAGGGTCAACAGGCGGGTGCAGGAGGCGCTGGATCGCGTTGGTGCGTTCGCAGACCTTGAGTTTGGCACCGCAGAACAGATGCGTCACGCCAAGGAGTTCCCACAAGTCACACTGCGTCAGCTGCCGGCAAGACACCCGGATCGCGTAAGACATCAGAAGACGCTACTGCCTGGACTTATCAATGAGGCGGTGAAGGCTGAGCGAGATATCGTACGGACGCCGTTCGTCGAGGCAAAGCTTGCATCGCTGCGCGGCGAAGTCATGAACTGCCAGAATTGCTCTCTCGCAGGGCAGGAGCATTTGGGGTTCCGCATTGGACAGAAGCCCAAGATCATGATCGTGACCGATGCGCCAAACTATATGGAAGATGAGGCGGGCGAACTGATGAAGGGGGCGGCGGCCAACGTGATCAAGTCGGCGCTTAAGGTGAATAACCTATCGGTTCGCAATTGTTACTTCACAACATTGGTGAAGACGCGCAAGCCGAAGGGGCAGAAGTTCTTTGAGAACGACCAGATCAGCGCTTGCGCCCGTTTCCTTGAGCGAGAGATTGAGCTTCTGAAGCCGCCAATTATCGTTGCGCTTGGGTCGTCTGTCGCTCGTCATCTGATAAAAGGAATTAAAGGGTCGATAAATGAACTGAATGGGACGGTGCATTATGACTCCGCGCTGGATGCCAATATTGTTGTCGGATTATCGCCTATGCAGGTTCACATGAGCCCAGAACTGCAGCCCAAGCTTGAAGAGGTCTTTGCAATGGTGGCGGAGCAGGTATGAACGCCAATGAATTAACGGCAAATGAAGTTAGACGCTTGTTGACATACGATAAGTATAGTGGTGTGTTTACATGGCGCGAACAAAAGTGGTTTGCTCAGATTAAGGTGGACGGTAAAACAAAAAGTCTTGGGCGTTTCGACAACATTGATGATGCGGTGCAGGCAAGATTAGAGGCTGAGCGAGTATATGGATTCACAGAGAGACATGGGGAATTAAATTTGCCGAACAGATTTAAGTCAGCAGTGACTTGACGCCCCAGAGAACGAACGCTAAGATACTTACATAACAAGACAGGAGGAATTCATGATTAAGAAGGTAATCAATCCAGACGAAGCGGCCCGTGCTTGTGCGCTGTCGGAACACGAACTGGATAGCGCAATGACCGAGCAGCCTGGCCTTATGAGCTACTACGGTCAGCTGCATACCTCTGCGAAGAAACAGATGGACGCCATGAAGCTGAAGCGTGACGTTGTTGAGGCCCAAATCTACACCGAGCTTAAAGACAAGTACGCAACCAGCGGTGCGAAAACCACAGAAGCTCAGCTGAAGAACGAGGTTACGCTTGACCCGCGTTACATTGCTGCGCGCAAAGCCTACATCGAGGCGGAAGCTGAAGAGGTTGCCGCCAAGCATGTACTGGATGCCCTGTGGCACAAGCGCGACATGATGATCGCGATGGGTCGTCAGCGTGAAACTGAATCGCGCTTGAGCCCGCACTACACAGCAACCCGCGACGCTGCGGATCAGTTTGCGGGAGATCGAATGCGATAGATTGAAGCCCCACGAATTCCGACATAGCATTACGCTATAGAAACAAGTCAGTAATGAATAACCAGCGAGAGGAAAGCCAAGTATGAGCTACAACTTCGATACCATGATGAACAAGGTGCAGCAGAAGGTGAAGGAGATGTCCACCAACAGCGACAAGCCTTCGACAGAGAAGCTGCCTGCAGGTCAGACAATTCTTCGCATCCTGCCGCCCTGGAAGGATGGCGACGATCGCTTCTATCATCACTTCGGCGCTCACTACGTCAAATCGACCGAGCGTAACGATCAGGGCAACTTGAAAATCAAAGCGGTTGCGCTGTGTCAGCGTCATGCTTTCGGCGAGAACTGCGACATTTGCAACGCGATCAGTCAGGGCAAGCTGTATGCCCACACTGAAGATCAGCGTGCCGCATTGGAAGAGTCCGCCAGTCGTCAGCGCGTACTGGTCAATGCACTGATCCTGTCCGGCAATGACCCGTACGCCCCGGTTGTACTGGAACTGCCAGCAAGCGTCTTCGAATCGTTGGTCAACGAAATGAGCAACCAGTGGAAGTACGCTCAGGTCGATTCGCTGAATCTGACGACCGGGTTGGACTTCATCATCAACCGTACGGGCAAGGGTCTGAGCACCGAGTATCACGTCAGCGTGAAGCCGGGTGCGGGCACTCAGATTCCGCCGGAAGTGATGGCGAAGATTAACGACCTCGATGCATTCGTTGCCGCGTACAACATTCCGGACGAGAAAGACCGCAGCATTGATGCGATTTCTCAGACGATTGGTGTGCTCGCGGCACCACAGACTCCGGTTGGGCAGCTTGCTCATCAGGTTACTGCAGCGCCCGCTGCACAACCTGCTCTGAGTGCGCCGCCTCCAGTAGCTGCACAACAGGCTTATGCGGTTCCCCCTGCCGCAGAGTCATCGTACGTGCAGCCCGTAGCACAGCAGACACCTCCCGCTGCTACTCCTGTCCAGTCTGCCGCTGCTCCTGTAGCGATGGCAGCTGCTCAACCGGCCCTTACAGCTGCGCCAGCAATGACGCAGGTCGCACAGCCTGTACAAGCAGTACAGGCAGACAGTGCGGAGATTGACGAGCTTCTGGCGTCGATCTGATCTAGATCAGAAGGGCTCTTCGGAGCCCTTCTTCAACTGGAGGTTTAATGCGACAGATTATGTACACCGACGGCAACTCAGTCGGCTACGCTGCGCAAGGCAGCGGAACAAAGCTGATGGCCGGTAACGTCGAAACTACAGCCATCTTCGGGGTGATAAATTCGATCCGTGCTGCGCTGACTGCGTTTCCGAGTTCAGCGCCTTACATCTTGTGGGATGGTCACGCACAGTTCCGGTATGACATTTTTCCGGGCTACAAGGATCGTTCAGGAAAAGACGAGAAGATTGACGACCTTCGCAAGCGGTGGAAAGCGCAGCGCCCGTTGGTTCAGGATGCGCTGGAGTTCCTTGGCGTTCGACAGCTTATGCATCCCGATTTAGAAGCCGATGACCTGGCTGGTCAATTCACCGACGCTCAGATTCGACTTGGCAATACTGTATTGCTGTACACAGGTGACAAAGACTGGCTGCAACTTCTGCAACCGGGCGTTGCTTGGCATGATCATCGGAGCGGGGAGCATGTCACTTTGCAGGGTTTCTTTGACAAGACCGGGTATGAGACTCCGAAGGCGTTTGTTGAGGCGAAAGCGCTGACCGGCGATGCGTCAGACACAATTCCGGGCGTAGGTGGCATTGGCGAGAAGACGGCGCAGGCTCTGAAGATCGGAAGAGCGTCGTGTAGGGAAAGAGTGTAGATCTCGGTGGTC
>CALKWL010000306.1 GCA_938004235.1 uncultured Gammaproteobacteria bacterium | reverse complement strand
GTCGAGGAACTACCCGCGGGCTATGCGACCCAACTGGGCGAACGCGGCGCATCGCTGTCCGGCGGACAGCGCCAGCGGCTGGCCATCGCCCGCGCCATCCTGCTCAATCCGCGAATCCTCATTCTCGACGACGCCACCGCGGCCATCGACCCCGAGACCGAACACGACATCCGCCGGGCCATGCGGCTATGCATGATGGATCGCACGGTGTTCGTGATCGCCCACCGCATCAGCACGATTAAGACCGCCGATCTGGTCGTGGTCACCGCCGGAGTGCGCCCACGCATCGAGCTTGCGCGTAATTGCGGCTTGACCTGCCATCACGGCATTCAAGTGGACGACCATCTAACCACCTCCGACTCAACCATCTTCGCCGTAGGCGAGTGCATCGAACATCGCGGCGAAACCTTTGGCCTGGTCGCCCCGCTATGGGAACAGGCCGAGGTGCTGGCGCGCGTGCTGGCCGGAGACGCCAGCGTGCGCTACCACGGCTCGCCGCCGCAGACCACGCGCCTCAAGGTCACCGGCATCGAAGTCTTTTCCGCCGGGGATTTCCACGGCGGCGAAGGCTGCGAGGTGCTCAACCTGTACGACCCGATCGATGGCCATTACCGCCGCCTCGTCCTGCGCGATGGCCGCCTGAGCGGCGCGGTACTGTACGGCGACGCAGGCGATGGCGGCTGGTATTTCGAGCTGATGCAAAGCGGGCGCGATCTTTCTGCCGCCCGCCCCACACTGATTTTTGGCGAGGCGCTCTGCCGCCTCGACGAACCCACACCATCCGCCGCAACCACGGCGAGGAGTCCCACCATGAACACTCACCTACCCACCTTGCTAGTCGTCGGCCACGGCATGGTCGGCCACAGCTTTGTCGAAAGACTGGTCGATCACGGCCTGCATCAAAGCCACCGCGTGATCGTGTTCGGCGAAGAACGCCGCGCCGCTTATGACCGTGTACACCTGACCGAATATTTCAGCGGCAAGAGCGCGGAAGATCTGTCGATGGTCGCCGATGGTTTTTTTGACCAGCACGGTATCGAATTACGCCTCAAATCGCCCATCACCGCCATCGACCGTGTGCGCCGATGCGTCACCGATGCGCATGGCCACGAAACGCCTTACGACCTGCTGGTGCTGGCCACCGGCTCCTATCCGTTCGTGCCACCGATGGAAGGCAGCGACCGCGAGGCCTGCCTGGTATATCGCACCATCGAAGACCTGGAAGCCATTACCCACTGGGCGGGTCGATCCAAAATCGGCGCAGTGGTCGGCGGCGGTTTGCTGGGGTTAGAGGCTGCCAATGCAATCAAGCAACTCGGCCTGGACACGCATGTGATCCAATTCGGCCCACGCCTGATGTCGGCACAACTTGACGATGGCGGCGCGGCGATGCTCAAGCGCAAAATCGAAGCGCTGGATATTCGCGTACACACCAACAAGGACACGCGGCGCATCGAAGCAGGCGAACACCACCGCCACCGCATGGTGTTTGCCGACGGCGAGACCCTGGAAACCGACCTGATCGTGTTCTCCGCCGGTATCCGCCCGCGAGACCAACTGGCGCGCGAGTGCGGGCTGAGTGTCGGGCCACGCGGCGGCATCATGATCGACAACCACTGCCGCACCTCCGACCCGGCCATTTTTGCCATCGGCGAATGCGTATTATGGAACGGGCAGCAGTTCGGCCTGGTCGCCCCCGGCTACCAAATGGCGCGGGTGCTGGCCGACACGCTGGTCGGAAAGGCAAATGCGTTCACAGGCGCAGACATGAGTACCAAGCTCAAGCTGCTCGGCGTGGACGTGGGCTCGATTGGCGATGCGCACGGCGCCACACCGGGCAGCGTGGCCTACACCTATGTTGATGGCGCGAATGCGATCTACAAAAAAATCGTGGTCTGCCCGGAAACGCAAACCCTGCTCGGCGCAGTGCTGGTGGGCGATGCCAGCGAATACGGCACGCTGCTGCAAATGGAGCTGAACGGCATCAAACTGCCGGAACATCCCGACAGCCTGATCCTGCCCGCGCGTGACGGTACCGCGCCGAAAGGACTGGGCGTATCCGCCCTGCCCGCCAGCGCGCAGATCTGCTCCTGCCACAATGTCAGCAAGGGCGACATCACACTTGCTGTCGAAGGCGGCTGCACCACGGTGGCCGAACTCAAGGCATGCACCAAGGCCGCCACCGGCTGCGGCGGTTGCGCGGCTCTGGTCAAGCAGGTGCTGGACTTTGAACTGGAACAGCGCGGTGTCGAAGTCAAAAAGGACATCTGCGAACATTTCGCCCACTCGCGCCAGGAGCTGTATCACCTGGTGCGCGTGGGTGGCATCAAGACCTTTGACGAACTGCTTGCTCGCCACGGTCAAGGACATGGTTGCGATATTTGCAAGCCAGCGGTCGGCTCCATTCTGGCCTCGGTGTGGAACGACTACGTGCTCAAGGACGAGCATTTGGGCCTGCAAGACACCAACGACCGCTACCTGGCCAATATGCAGAAGGACGGCACCTACTCGGTGGTGCCGCGTGTGCCGGGCGGCGAAATCACCCCGGACAAGCTGATCGTCATCGGTCAGGTGGCAAAAAAATACGGCCTGTACACCAAGATTACCGGCGGCGTGCGCATTGACATGTTCGGTGCGCGTCTGGAGCAACTGCCGCTGATCTGGAAAGAGCTGATCGACGCGGGCTTCGAGACCGGCCAAGCCTATGGCAAGTCGCTGCGCACGGTAAAAACCTGTGTCGGCTCCACCTGGTGTCGCTATGGCGTGCAGGATTCCACCAGCCTGGGCATTGAACTTGAGCACCGCTACAAGGGTCTGCGCGCACCGCACAAGATCAAGTTCGGCGTCTCCGGCTGCACGCGCGAATGCGCCGAGGCGCAGGGCAAGGACGTGGGCATTATCGCCACCGACAAGGGCTGGAACCTATATGTCTGCGGCAATGGCGGCATGAAACCGCGCCATGCCGACCTGTTTGCCTCCGATCTCGACAAGGAAACCCTGGTCAAATACATCGACCGCTACCTGATGTTCTACATCAAGACCGCCGACCGCCTGCAACGCACCAGCGTATGGATGGACAATCTCGAAGGCGGGCTGGATTATCTGCGTGAGGTGGTTATTCACGACTCACTGGGGCTTGGCGCGGAGCTGGAAGCGCAGATGCAGCATGTGGCCGACACCTACCAATGCGAGTGGAAAACCACGGTTGAGAACCCCGAGCGGGTCAAACTGTTCCGCGCCTTTGTGAATAGCGATACGCCGGATGAAAACGTGATCTTCGTCGAAGAGCGCGGTCAGATTCGCCCTGCTACGGTCGAGGAAAAGGAAATCCACGCGGCGGCGGCTTGAGTTAGCCCTGCCCCCTCGCTGCGCTATCCCCCTTGACGGGGGCCAAGCGCCGTAGGGTGGATAAGCGCAGCGCATCCACCTTGACTCCACGAGCATTGGCGGATGCGCTACGCTTATCCACCCTACAACACTGTGGCTAAAACGAGTCAAAAACCATGAACATCACCATCCTGCAACACATGTCCCACGAAGGCCCAGGCAGCATTGCCGACTGGGCAAACGCGCGCGGACACACCCAGCGCATTGTCCATCTCTATCAGGAGGACACTGCGCCGCAAGTCGATGACTTCGACCTGCTGGTCGTGCTCGGTGGCGATATGAGCGTGCACGACCAGAGCGAGCACCCCTGGCTTGCGCCTGAACGCGAACTCATCAAGGCCACGCTTGCGGCTGGCAAGCCGGTTGTCGGCATTTGCCTGGGCGCACAACAAATTGCGCTGACGCTGGGCGCGGCGGTGTACCCCAATGACCAGCGCGAAGTCGGCTTCTGGCCGATCCGCAAAACCGCTGAGGTGTTACCGCTGCCCGACACGCTGGACGTGCTGCACTGGCATGGCGACACCTTCGACCTGCCCGCCGATGCGCGTCTTTTCGCCGAAAGCGAGGGTTGCCGCAACCAGATGTTCCTTGCCGCCGACGGCCTGGCGCTCGGCCTGCAATGCCATATCGAAACGACCGCCGAGATGGTGGAGGACTTCTGCCGCGAGGATGCCGTCTACCTCATCCCACCCCCCGGCCAGGGCCGCTGGATGCAAAGCGCCGAACGGATGCGTGCCGAAACAGAGGCCTACCCCGCCATGCGCAGTGCGCTGTTTGCCCTGCTGGACTCATTCACCCAACACGCGAGAACATCATGACCACCACCACACAACACTGGATCGACCTCTGCGCCCTAGCCGACCTGCCGCCCAACGCCGGCCTTGCCGCACGTGTGGGCGATACTCAAATCGCCCTGTTCCACCTGCCCGACAGTGACGAAAAAGTCTTCGCGCTCGCCAACTTCGACCCCAAAGGCCATGCCAACGTGCTCGCACGCGGCATTCTGGGCGACATCAAGGGCGAGCGCGTCGTCGCCTCGCCGCTCTACAAGCAACACTACCGCTTGCGTGATGGCCACTGCCTGGAAGACGAGAGCCTCAGCGTGCCCGCATGGGCGGTGCGTATCGAAGCCGGACGGGTTTTGGTGGCGGCCTGACGCACAGCCGCTGACACCCTTCAAACTCATCTCGACGCGATCTGGCCGCTGACACAGTATTTCAGCGGCCCGTTCTTGCATGTCTCGCCACAGCGCCATACCATGCGTTACATGTTACACATCATGCTTCGAGGTTTTGCCATGCGCACCCATGCTACCGCCCGCGTACAAAAACACCGCGCGGCCCTGCGCGCTTCCGGCTTGCGCCCTGTGCAAATATGGGTACCGGACACGCGTGCCCCCGGCTTTGCGGAAGAGTGCCGTCGTCAATCCTTGTTGATTCGCAATGACCCACAGGAGCAAGAAATTCTGGAGTGGATTGAGCACGCCGCTGATATTGAAGGCTGGAAATGAAGCGCGGCGATCTCGTCACCGTGTCTTTGCCTGGAGACTTTGGCAAGCCGCGCCCAGCACTCATTATCCAGGCCAACCTGTTTTTGGATCATCCCTCCGTGGTTGTCTTGCCCATTACCGGAGAAATACGCAGTGCGCCACTGTTTCGGGTCAGCGTCCCGCCTACTGAGAGCAACGGGCTACACAAGCTGTCGCAAGTCATGCTGGACAAACCCTACACGGTGACACAAGCCAAAGTGGGAGAACCTTTTGGATGCCTTGATGATCGCATCCTCCTTGAAGTCAACCGCGCCCTTGCCGTATTTTTGGGCATTGCCTGACGCTCACTTTCCCGCCCATACCACACTCATTTTGTGCGCCATCACACCACCAGCGACGATAGCAGCCAGCGCCACAAACGAGCCTAAAGCCAGACTTGCCACCCCGCTAAAGCCCTGACCGACAGTACAGCCCATGGCCAGCACGCTGCCCACGCCGGCCAATACAGCGCCGCTCATGGTAATCAGCCACTCGCGCAGATTGCCAAAGGGAATCAGCTTGAATTCGCGCCGCACCATGGCACTGACCCACGCACCAAGCAAAACGCCGACCACCGCCACCACACCAAAGGTGATGGTTGTGGCACTCGGATGGCCGAGAAAATGCACCACATCGCCCAGCGGCGCGCTGAAGGTAAACGACTGCACACCCAAACCTTCCGGCGGGGTATCCATCAACTCGGCAGCCTCTTGCGCGGCCTGTCCCAAACGGCCACCTGTAAAGGCGTAAGCGAACGCAACCATCAATCCCACCAAGCTTGCGCCCAACCACACCCACACGCCTTGGCGAAATTGCAGCCATTGCGCCGCCACCCACCAGAAGGCGACCGCAATCAACACGCCAAGCACCACGCTCATGCCCATATCGCCGCCGAACAGGCTGGCCAAATCCTGATGCGCAATGCCAAAGCGGGTTAAATCCAGCGACAACACCCCAACCCACGGCGCAAACCACTCGGCATACACCGGCGTGCGCGTCATCACATACGCGGTCAGCGCCACCACGATCAACACCGGCAAGGATTGCAGATTACCCTGCCCCAGTTTGACCAGATTGCGCGCCGGACAGCCGCGCGTCATCACCATACCCACGCCGAAGATAAAACCGCCAAGAATGTAACGCCCCCAGGCAAATTGCGGGCTGCGATACGGTGGCTTGGTGTCACCAAGATCGATCCCGGCAAAGGCTTGCAGCAAGGCGGTAAAAAAAACTGCCGCGCCGATGGCAATCAGATAGGCCGAAATGCGGCTGCGCTTGCCGTCAAGAACCCACTCACGCAAGCCGCCCGGCAGACACACCCGCGAAAACTGCGCCGCTGCGCCAAACACCACAGCAATCAGCAATACGCTGCCCAACAATAGCGTTACCGCATCCATGATTACCCCTAACTCATCGGTATTGAGGCAAAAGCATAAAGTGCCATGCGGTACTTGGCTCATTGAATGTCACGATGCGGGCATACACTCCGTGCTCACGCATAAACACTGGAACGATGACCGACCTTCACAACATGCACGACCAGTTGCTCATCTTTAATTTCATAAATAATGCGATACAAGCCCTGCCTGACTCGGTAGCGCTCTTGACCAGAGAGCTTTAAACATCCTTCGCCCCTCGGATTCTCGGCCAAGGCTTCAATGCGCGCCAGAATGCGTTTGACCTCTTGATTCGGTATGGCGCGAAGGTCTTTGGCGACGGACGCTTTGAAAGCAAGCCTATATTTTTCCATGTTGCTTCAAGTCATTAAGCAGGGTCTCGTAACTTATTTCTGGCTCATGCGCTCGCTCGGCGAACGCTGCCAAATCCTCCAGATCTTCGCGCATCAGCAAGCGCACCGCCTCATCCACCAACTCGGACACCGAGACATGCGCTGATGCCGCCTTTAAGCGCAAAGCATGATGAATCGACGGTTCAAAATACACCGTAGATCGCTTGGATAACTCGCTCATTAAACCGCCCCTCTTGCCATGGAGGCACCAGCATGACGCTATGACGCCATGACGTCAACAATGCACCAATTTAGAGCGTAGCGCGCGTTTTTGCACTGCCATATCGTGGCAATGCGGACAGAAATGACACCCATTGATCCAGCTAGCCTTATCCGTGAGTCCGTTCGCTCTGAGCTTGTCGAAGAGCCCTGCTTCGACAAGCTCAGCACGAACGGTATTCATATCGCGCCGTGCCGGATCAATATCACGCACCGACTTCGCTTGGCATCAAACCTGCTTTAATCCACTCGACTTCTCCAAAGCGGGGGGAGTCTTCTGGAGAGGACAAAGGCGTCCTGTTCCCTGTGCATGTTCAAACCATGCGCCGGGAACAGGGCGCTTTTTTATTGGCTGCGAGAACACGATGAATACGACCACCCTACACATCAGCCCGGCACACACCACCACGGCATTGACCACTTGCCCCTACTGCGGGGTGGGCTGCGGCGTGCAGGCGCGACTCGAAGACGGCAAGCTTGTCGGCGTCAAGGGTGACAAGACGCATCCGGCCAACCTGGGGCGCCTGTGCGTCAAGGGCGCGAACCTGCATGAAACCGTGGATTTACAAGGCCGCCTGCTGCATCCCGAAATGCACGGCGAGCGCACCGATTGGGACACCGCGCTCAATGCCGTGGCCGATGGCTTTACGCGCATTATCCGCGAACATGGCGCGCAGGCGGTGGCGTTTTACGTCTCCGGCCAGTTGCTGACCGAGGATTATTACGTCGCCAACAAGCTGATGAAGGGCTATATCGGCGCGGCCAATATCGACACCAACTCGCGCCTGTGCATGGCCTCTGCCGTGGTCGGCTACAAACGCGCATTTGGCATGGATGCCGTGCCCTGCAACTACGCAGACCTGGAGGCCGCCGAGCTGATCGTGCTGGTCGGCTCCAATACCGCCTGGGCGCACCCCGTCACCTACCAGCGCATCGAAGCCAGCAAAAAAGCACGCCCGGCCATGCGCGTGATCGTGATCGACCCGCGCCGCACCTCCACCTGTGACATGGCCGATCTGCATCTGCCACTCAAACCCGGCTCCGATGCCGCCCTGTTTAATGGCCTGTTGGCGTGGCTGACGGCCACCCATGCGATTGACCAGACCTACATCGACGCGCACACGCAAGGCTTTGCAGCCGCGCTTGAGACGGCTCGCGAATGGACGCCCAAGCGCGTTGCCGAAACCTGCGAGCTGCCGCTGGCCGATGTGCTGTCCTTTTTCAGCCAGTTTGCCGAAACCGACAAGGTGGTGACGCTGTACTCGCAGGGCGTGAACCAATCGTCCAGCGGCGTGGATAAATCCAACGCCATCATCAACTGCCACCTGGCCACCGGGCGTATTGGCCGCGAAGGCATGGGGCCGTTTTCGATCACCGGCCAGCCCAACGCCATGGGCGGACGTGAAGTCGGCGGACTGGCGAATCAGCTCGCCGCGCACATGGACTTCGCCCCGGAGGACGTGGCGCGCGTGCAGCGTTTCTGGGACTCGCCGGTGATTGCCGACACACCCGGCCTCAAGGCGGTCGATCTGTTCAAGGCGATTGGCGAAGGCAAGATCAAGGCGGTGTGGGTCATGGCCACCAACCCGCTCGTATCCATGCCGGATGCCGATGCGGTGCGCAAGGCGCTGGCGGGCTGCGAACTGGTGGTAGTGTCCGACATCATGTGCGACACCGACACCACGCGGCTGGCCGACATCCTGCTGCCCGCCACCGGCTGGGGCGAGAAGGACGGCACGGTGACCAATTCCGAGCGTTGTATCTCGCGCCAGCGCGGTATATTACCGATTCCCGGCGAGGCGCGGCATGACTGGCAAATCATCTGCGACGTGGCCGAGCGCATGGGCTTTGGCGAGGCTTTTGCCTACACCTGCCCGGCGGATATTTTTCGTGAACATGCGGCGCTTTCGGGCTTTGAGAATGCAGGCAGCCGCGCTTTCGACATTAGCGCACTGGCCGACATCAGCAACGCCGATTACGAGACACTCACGCCGATTCAGTGGCCGGTCACTTCTACCGCTCCGCAAGGCACACCCCGCCTGTTCACCGACGGCCGGTTTTACACCCCGAACCAACGCGCCCGCTTTATCCCCATCACCCCGCGCCCGCCGGTTCACGCCACCAGCGTGCACTACCCCTTTGTGCTCAATACCGGTCGTGTGCGCGATCAGTGGCACACCATGACCCGCACCGGCAAATCCGCCCGCCTGCTGGCGCACATCGACGAGCCGTATTGCGAAACCCACCCCAAGGATGCCGCCCGCCTCGGCCTGAGTGAACGCGGTCTGGCACGCCTCAGCTCGCCGACCGGCTGGATGCTGGCGCGGGTCAAGATCAGCGAAGGACAGCGCCCCGGCTCGGTGTTCGTGCCGATGCACTGGAACAGCCAATTCGCCGCGCAAGCGCGCATGGGCAGCCTGGTCGCGCCCGTGGTTGACCCGCTTTCCGGCCAACCGGAATCCAAACACACGCCAGCACAGGTCGAGGCTTGGCAACCCACATGGCAAGCCGTGCTGTTTTCCCGTGGCGACGTCGATCTTGGCGAGCTGCCCTACTGGGTAAAAATGACGGGCGATGGTTTTGCACGCTATGAACTGGCCGGATTGGAAGTGCCCAAAGATTGGCGTGAATGGCTGCAAGAGGCTATGGAAACCACTGCCTGTAGGAGCGGCGTCTTCGCCGCGATCAGCCCTCGCAGATCGGCCAGAGATTCGGCTCGTGGACGAGCCTCCTACATTGAAGCAGGCGAGTGCCATACCACGCATTACCACGCTGTTCTGTGGTCAGAAGGTCGTCCGGTTGCCGCGCTCTACGTTGCTCCCAATTATCCCAACATCGACCGCGAAGCCGTCAGCGCAGCCTTCGACACCGCCCCCGACAACAGTGCAAGCCGTCTCGCCCTGCTCGCAGGCCGCGCCCCGGCGGGCGGCGAAGACATCGGCAAGATCGTCTGCTCCTGCTTCCGCATCGGCGAAATCGCCATTCACAAAGCTATCGAAAACGGCTGCACCAGCGCCGAAGCCCTCGGCACTGCGCTCAAGTGCGGCACCAACTGCGGCTCGTGCATTCCAGAACTAAGGGCGTTGATTCAGTCGCATCAACGCGGGGCGGCGGCATGAAAACCTTATTAGCCACAGAGGGCACCGAGGACACAGAGATAACGATCTGTGCCCGCCCCCCACTGATTTATCCCCTCTCCCCTCGCGGGGAGAGCGTAGCGAGGGGGGCGAAGCCGCTAGGGAGAGGGGGCTACGCATTCGATGAAGGCGCACGACTGAAACGCTCGCTCACCCTCTCCCCAACCCTCCCCCGTCAAGGGGGAGGGGGCAAAACCCAAAAGGTGACCCCATGCAAAACCTACCCATTTTCATGAACCTAAAAGACCGCCCCGCCCTCGTAGTCGGCGGGGGCACAGTGGCAGCACGCAAGGCCGAACTCCTTTTGTTGGCAGGCGCAAAAGTCACCGTGATCGCCCCGCGTGTGCACGGCGAAATGCAACGCATGATCGAGGCCGGGCGCGTGCAATGGCGCGAGCAACTCTTCGGGCCGGGCATCGTGCGCGATTTCCGCATCGTGATTGCCGCCACCGACAACGAATCCGTCAACCGACTGGTGTTCGAGGAATGCGAGCGCCATGCCATCCCGGTCAATGTGGCCGACCAGCCGGAGCTTTGCAGTTTTATCCTGCCGTCGATTGTCGAGCGCGGGTCGATCACCATCGCCGTGTCCACCGGCGGGCGCTCGCCAATTCTGGCGCGCCTGCTCAAGACTCGACTGGAAACGCTGATTCCCGCTGGTTTCGGCGTGCTGGCCGATCTGCTCGGTCGCTATCGCAACGCAGTCAAGGCGCGCTTCGCCCAACTGGATGAGCGCAAGCAGTTCTGGGAACAGATGCTGGACGGCTCTCTGGTCACGCTCGCAACCTCCGGACGCATCGATGAAGCCGAACGCATGATTGAATCGGCACTGGATGGCGACTTGCCCGCGTCTCAGGGCGAAGTCTGGCTGATCGGCGCCGGCCCCGGCGACCCCGACCTGCTCACCCTCAAGGCCCTGCGCCTGCTGCAACAGGCTGACGTGGTGGTATACGACAAACTCGTGCCGGAGGAGATCATCAACCTCGCCCGCCGCGAAGCCGAACGCATCCACGTAGGCAAAAGCATGAGCCAGCACACCTTGCCGCAGGAAGAAATCAACCGGCTTCTGGTCGATCTGGCGCGCCAAGGCAAGCGCGTGGCGCGGCTGAAGGGCGGCGACCCCTTCGTCTTCGGACGCGGCGGCGAGGAAATGGAAGCCGTGGTCGCAGCCGGACTCCCCTGTTTCGCCGTGCCGGGCATCACCGCCGCCGCAGGCTGCGCGGCTTCGGCGGGCATCCCGCTCACCCACCGCGATCATGCGCAATCGGTGCGGTTTGTCACCGGCCACACCAAGAAAGACGACATGGGGCTGGATTGGCGCGCCTTGGTGGCCGAAGGGCAAACCCTGGTGTTCTACATGGGGTTGGCCAATGTCGAGCGCATTTGCGCCAGCCTCAAGGCACATGGCATGTCTGCCGATATGCCCGCCGCCGTGATCGAGCGCGGCACCCTGCCCGAGCAGCGCGTCTTTGCTGGAACGCTGGCGACGCTGGCGGACATCGTTCGCAGCGAACAACCGCGCTCGCCCAGCCTGATTGTGGTCGGCGAGGTGGTGAACCTGCGCGAGCGACTGGGGTTTATCCATGAGCACGCACGAGCCGTACCATCCTTATTTGAGCTGTGCGCAGCTTAAGCAAATGGTTTATGCGTAGGTGCGAATTCATTCGCACACTCCGGCGTGGAAATGCAACCCGGACAATCCAGCGTCCCGCATGACGCACCGCTGGAGCGGCGCAAACAGCACGTTCCACGCGAGAGCGTGGTAACGATAGAAACAGGCCATTGAACAGGCCATTAAACAGGAATGACCCATGCACCCCTTCGCCCCATTCATCCAAATCCTAGGTAAAGGCCGCCACGGCTCACGCAGCCTGACGCAGGATGAAGCGCGCATGTCCATGGGAATGATCCTCGACGACGCGGCGACCCCTGAGCAGATCGGTGCCTTCCTGATGCTGATCCGCATACGCGAAGAAACACCCGAGGAAGCGGCGGGCTTTGTGCAGGCGGTGCGTGAGCGAATCACCTTGCCGGAAGGTATTTCCACGCCGGCCATAGATTGGGGCAGCTACGCCGGAAAACGCCGCCATCTGCCCTGGTTCCTGCTTGCCGCCCGCTTGCTGGCAAATAACGGCCTGCCGGTATTCATGCACGGCGACACGGGCGAATCGGCGGATCGTCTTTACACGCAAAACGCGCTGGCAGCGCTGGACATGCCCGTGGCGCAATCCTTCAGCGAGGCGCAGGAACATCTCGCGGCCAGCCATTTCGCCTACCTGCCACTGACGGCTTTCGCCCCAGGCATCAAGCGCCTGATGCAATTGCGCGACCTGCTCGGCCTGCGTTCGCCGGTGCACAGTGTGGCGCGCATGCTCAACCCGCTGTCTGCGCCGCTCTCGGTGCATGGCATTTTTCATCGCGGTTACGAGCATATTCACCAACGCGCCGCCTGCCTGCTCAACGAGCCCTCGGTGCTGGTATTCAAGGGCGAAGGCGGCGAGGCGGAAATCAACCCCGAAATGGCGACCGAGTTGTTTATCAGCCGCGCTCAGGCAGTCGAACAAACTCCATGGCAACCCCTGCTCGAACGCCGCCAGATCAAACCCGAACAGCTCGACCCCGCCCACCTGCGCGCCGTGTGGCATGGCGACTGCAACGACAGCTACGGCGAAGCTGCTGTGGTATCCACCCTCGCCGCCGTGCTGTCCGCACTTGGGCGCGTCGGCTCGCAAGAGGATGCTGTGGCTCTTGCCAAAACCTGGTGGGATGCAAGATGACCATCACCGCCGTGATCCTCGCTGGCGGGCGCGGCACCCGCATGGGTGGCGTGGAAAAGGGGCTGCTGGACTGGCGAGGTCGGCCACTGATCGCGCATCTGATCGACGCACTCGCACCGCAAGTGGATCACATCCTTATCAACGCCAATCGCGCGCATGAACGTTACGCCATCTTTGGCCTGCCCATCATCCGCGATGCTCCCGACTTTGAAGGCCTGGGACCTCTGGCCGGAATACACGCCGCACTCAGCCATGCCGCCACCGAGAGGGTGATCTGCGTGCCCTGCGACATGCCCGAATTACCCGACAATCTGGTCGCAAAACTGCTTCAGGCGACACAGGCCGAACCGAGCCGCCCGCCGCTCGCCTATGCCATCGCCACCGCACGCACCTACCCGACATTGAGCCTGTTGCACCGCGACTACAGCGGCGCTCTGGCCGCCAGCCTGCACCAGGGGCATTGCGCCGCTTGGCGTTGGCTGGATGAACACGGCGCAATTCAGGTCGAATTTGGCGACTTGCCGCTGGCCAATTTCAATACGCCGGATGCGCTCAATCTGCCTTGCTACAAATTCGGCCTGAATTAAATATGACACAACGGTAGGAGCGGGCTTGCCCGCGAAAAACCGCATGTTGAAGGCTTCGCGGGCAAGCCCGCTCCTACCGTCAACATATATCCGTGCCGGCTCAATAACCCACTGAAACACGGCACCTTATCGCTTCACTCCCTGCACATGCTAAATTGATCCCACGCCCACACGACGCGAGGCTGAAACCATGATGTACACACTCTTCCGACGTTTCCTTGCCATATTTCTGGCTGCCGCCGTGCTCGCAGCCAGCGGTTGTGCCACCGGCCCGGATGTGTGGGTGGATTACAGCCCGTCCACGCCCTTCGGCCAGTACAAAACCTTTAGCTTCGCCCACCCGCTGGACACCGACAGCGACGGCTACCAGAGCATTCTCTCGCAACGCCTGATGGCCGCCACCCAGCGTGAACTGGAGGCGCGCGGCATGCGCAGGATCAACGGCCCGGCGCAACTTACCGTTAATTTCAAGCTCATGTGGGTCGAGCGCACCCAAGTCACGCCTTATTTCACCCCCATGATCGGCTACGGCTTCGGTCGGGGTTATTACGGCTACCGCTCCGGGTTTTATGGCGCATGGCCGCTCTACCCCACGCAAGGTGTCGTTAGCACCTATATGGAAGGCACGCTCAGAATCGACATCACCGACGAAGCACGCAGGCAACGCGTGTGGGTCGGACTCATCAGCGATTTTGCCACTGACATCGGTTCGGATCTGGCACCTTCCGGTGTCGAGGCTGCCGTGGCTGCCGCGTTTGCCAAATATCCGCTACCGGTGCGCTTAATCGCAAAATAGGACGTTATCAGCACTCCAGGTCAATACGGGCAAAGTGTCACCATCATTTCATAATGCGCCCTCACCATCGCGGTCTGCTTACGCCCAAACCTAAAAGCCTGGAGAAAAAACGTGACAATGAACAAAAAATTGATTTCAGCTGCTATCAGCCTCGCGCTGGTCAGCGTAGCGCAAGTATGCAGCGGCAGTGACATTCAGACTTCTGATGCGAAGCCCCTCGCAACAGCGGCCTGGGTACAACCACCGCTGTTAAATCCTGTCGAGAAGAACTTCAACCGCGTGGCCGTTTTCCCCGTATGTTCGCAAGTTGGTTCATCGTGTGAAGAAGGAGATGACACCACCGCAGCCGAGATTGTCACCGTCAGCAACGACGGCGCGACCCTGATTTACTCCAACAGCCCGAAAGGCGAAATCGGATTCATCGATATCACCACACCAAGCGCCCCCAAAGCCAAGGGACGTCTCGATGTCGGCGGCGAACCGACCTCAGTAGCCGTCGTGGGTGGGAATATCCTAGTCGCTGTCAACACATCCGAAAGCTACACCAACCCCTCCGGAAAATTGCTCGTTGTTGACATCACCACCCAGACGACAATTGCTGAGATCGCGCTTCCTGGCCAGCCGGACTCTGTTTCGGTGAGCAAGGACGGCAAATATGCCGCCGTTGCCATTGAAAACGAACGCGACGAAGACGTGAATGATGGTGCCCTGCCCCAGCTTCCTGCCGGCAGCTTGACCATCGTGGACATCGTCGGCGCGCCCAATACATGGAAAACACGCAATGTTAGTCTGACCGGCATTGCCACCCTGTACCCGACCGACCCCGAGCCTGAGTATGTGTCGATCAACGAGGACAATATCGCGGTCGTGACACTGCAAGAAAACAACCACATTGTTTTGGTTGATCTCCCCAGTGGAAATATCGTTAACCACTTCAGCGCCGGCAGTGTCAACCTGAGCCAGATCGACATCGCGGACGAAAAACCCAACCGCATCACCCAGTATTTCAACCAGGATAACCGCCTGCGCGAACCGGACGGCGTGACCTGGGTCTCCAAGACCCAGTTTGTCACCGCCAACGAAGGCGATCTGGACGGCGGAAGCCGCGGCTTCACCCTGTTCAACAAGGATGGAAGTGTGGCCTATGACTCCGGCAACAGCATGGAGCATTTGATGGCGCAGATCGGTCATTACAACGACAAACGTTCCGATGCCAAGGGCAACGAGCCGGAAAACGCCGCCTTTGGACGTTTTGGCAGCACCAGTGCAGGCTTTACCGATTACCTGTTCGTCTGCTCTGAGCGCTCAAGCGTGGTTGCCGTGTACGACCTGAGCAAAGCCAACGCCCCCGCCTTCAAGCAGGTTCTGCCCGCAGGCATGGGGCCGGAAGGCGTGTTGGCCATTCCTTCGCGCAATCTTCTAATTGCAGCCAGCGAGGAAGACAGCCGTGAAGACGCGGTGCGCTCCGTAGTCAACATCTATCAGTATCAGGAAGCCAAAGCCAAGTACCCAACTTTGCAATCTGTGCAGCGTCCTGACGGCACCCCCATCCCTTGGGCGGCTCTCTCCGGCCTTGCCAGCGAAAATAACAAAGGAACATTCTTATACCCAGCTTCATCTTCATCGCTCTACGCTGTTGAAGATGGCTTTTTCGCTGCCAACCGCATCTTTGTAATTGATCCTGCCAAGACTCCAGCACAAATCAAGAGTGAAATCGCCATCAAGGACAGCAAGGGCGTACTTGCATCTCTGGCCGCAAGCCTGCCCGCTGAAAAAGACGCCAATGCTTTCGATCAAACTGATCTCAAGGCCATGATTAACGCGGACGGCAGTGTCAACCTTGATCCTGAAGGCATCGCTGTGGCTGGCGACGGCGGCTTCTGGCTAGCCTCTGAGGGCGCGGGAACCGTCGGTGACAAAAAATACCCTGTAACCAAGCCCAACATCATCGTCAAAACCGATGCCGCTGGTGTGATTCAACAAGTCATCCAGCTGCCCACCGAACTCAACGCCGTGCAACTGCGCTTCGGCTTCGAGGGCGTGGCCGAGTCCAACGGCAAGCTGGTGGTCGCCTTCCAGCGCGCATGGAACAAGGAAGCCAATCCGCGTCTGGGCATTTACGATCTGAACGCCAAGACTTGGTCGTTCGTGTTCTACCCGCTGGATGCCGTGGCTTCGCCGAATGGCGGCTGGGTCGGGATGTCTGACATCACTGCTCTGCCCAACAACCAGTTCCTGGTCGTTGAGCGCGACAACATGGCCGGCCCGGATGCCCGCATCAAGAAGCTCTACAAGATCGACCTCAACGGCGTTGCCGCTGGCTCAACCGTCAGCAAGACTCTGGTGCGCGATCTGATGGCCGATCTGAGGGCTCCGGGCGGCAGCGTCATCGAGAAAGTCGAAGGCTCCGCTATCCTGCCGAACGGCGATGTTTATATCGTCACCGACAACGACGGACTGGATGGCGGCAACGGAGAAACCCAGCTCATCAACCTGGGCAAGATCGTCAAGTAATGCCTAGGCATTGAATCTCGCCTTATACGGGCCGCCTTCGGGCGGCCTTTTTTTGGACGCTGCATTCTGAGCTTACCCATGCAAAGCCATACAAAATGCTTATAATGCTTTTAAGCCGCGCAGCCATGCTCGCGGCGTTTGCGTTTCAGGTGCCCCCATGTTCGTCATGTCGGGTTAAACGGGAAACAGGTTCAAAACCTGTGCTGCCCCCGCAACGGTAAGTGCTTTTCGGCGCATCCATGCAACCACTGCCCCCACAATGCGGGACGGGAAGGTGATGTCGCTTTATGCACCAGCCCGGAGACCGGCCTGAAGCTCTCTTCACCAGACATGCGGGTGGGCTTGTCTCTTGATTCTGGTCTTTACTACATGAAAAAACTCGCCCTTTGCACGGTGCTTTCCACCGTGTTCGCTCCTTTGTCCCTGTTCGCCGCCGACGCGCTGGATGATGTTGTCGTCACCGCCACGCGCACCGCGCAAAACCTTAACGACACCCTGGTGGACACCAGCCTGATTACCCGCGCCGACATCGAACGCAGCCAGGCGCGCGATCTGCAAGACCTGCTGCAAGGTCTGCCCGGCGTGAGCTTTGCCAATAATGGCGGCATGGGGCAGGTCACCTCCATGTTCCTGCGCGGCTCGAATTCCGATCATGTGCTGGTGCTGGTGGACGGCATCCGCATGGGTTCCGCCACGGTCGGCAGCTTTGCCTGGGAACAGATTCCGCTGGCGCAAATCGAGCGCATTGAAGTCACCCGTGGCCCGGCCTCCAGCCTGTACGGCTCGGAAGCCATCGGCGGCGTGGTGCAGATTTTCACCCGCAAGGGCACGCGCAACGGTTTCAGCCCGCGCGCCACACTGGGCGGCGGCAGCTACGGCACCTTCGACGGCTCGGCGGGCTTTTCCGGCGGCAACGGTCAATTCTGGGGCTCGGGCGAACTGGCCTACAGCCGCAGCGACGGCTTCAACGCCTATGAAGGCTCGTCCATGTTTCAACCGTATGAGGGCGACAAGGACGGCTACCGCAACACCTCCGGCTCGTTGCGCGCCGGGGCGAAACTCGGCGATTGGGGCGAAGCGGGCGTGAACTGGCTGCGTGTCGATGGCAAAAACGACTTTGACGGCAGCTTTGTGAATGAAGCCGAAACCCGCCAGGAAGTCTTCGGCGCGTCACTCAATGCCAAACCGCTGGACACCCTGAGCCTGCTATTTAATGTCGGACAAAGCCGCGACGAGGCCGACAACTTCCTCAACGGCACGTTCAAAACCCGCTTTAACACCACCCGCGACAACGCTTCGCTGCTCGCCAGCTACGCACTGACGAGCACGCAAAGCCTGACCCTCGGTGCCGACTATCTCAAGGATCAAGTGGACAGCAGCACAGCCTTCACGGTAGACAGCCGCGACAACACCGGCCTGTTCGCCGAATACCTCGGGCGTTTCGGCAGCTTCGACACCCAGGTGTCTGCCCGCCACGACGACAACCAGCAATTCGGCGTCCACAACACCTGGACGGCAGGCGCGGGCTACCGTTTCGCGCCGGAACTGCGCCTGAGCGCGCTGGCAGGAACGGCCTTCAAGGCACCCAGCTTCAACCAGCTCTACTACCCCGGCTTCGGCAATGCCGACCTCAAGCCGGAAGAATCCACCTCGTATGAAATCGGACTCGACGGGCGCATCAGCGGCGTCAACTGGCAAACGCGCCTGTTCCAGAACGACATCGACAACCTGATCGTCACCGCCCGCCAAGCGAACGGAACCTACCTGCCCTCCAACCTGAATGAAGCGCGCATTCGTGGCCTGGAAGCCAGCCTGTCCACCCGTGTGGACGAACTCGACCTGCGCGCCAGCTACACCTGGCTTGACCCGGTGCAGGTCGGCGGCAGCAACGACGGCAAGCTATTGCCGCGCCGCGCACAAAACGTGCTGCGACTGGATGCCGATCAAAACCTAGGTGCACTCCGCCTCGGCGCGACCGTCAACGCCGCCAGCGGGCGTTACGAAGATGTCGCCAACACCCAGCGCATGGGCGGCTACACCACCGTCGATCTGCGCGGCGAATACCTCATCACCCCCGAATGGCGCATGCAAGCACGCATCGCCAACCTGTTCGACAAGGACTATGAAACCGCCTACCTCTACAACCAGAGCGGACGCGCGTTTTATCTGACCTTGCGTTATGGGCTTTGATGCGTTGTGAATGTGTAGGAGGCGCGTCTCGCGCCGATAGGCTAGCTGAACAATTCGGCGTGCGTGCCGGCTCGCACAAACACGACCATGCCGTGTTTTCCACTTTCGTCGAGTCTGTAAATCAGCAAAAAATCACCGCCAATGTGGCATTCCCGATGCCCCGCCCACTCGCCGTTGAGCATGTGATCCAACCATTCAGGCGGGAGCGGTGCATCGTTCGCTACAAGAAGCATCATCGCCTCTTTGAGACGGTTCATGTCATACCGACCCGAGTGCGATAGGCGTTGCCAGTCCTTGAGGAACTCTCGCGTGTAGTCTGTCGCCCGTGGCAAGCTTGCCCGCTTACTGGCGGCTGCTCTTTTCGAGGTCATCAAGCAGATCTTCAGCCGCAGCAAAACGAGCGCGTCGCGCGTTGATGATGTCGTCGGCCTCTGCAATGGCCAAGCGACTGGCCGCGTTAGGCACCTTAATCGCGAAAGGTAACGCCTTGTCGGCTACGACCCTTGTGAGAAACACGCGAACCGCATCGGACAGCGTAAGCCCCATGGGTGCCAGTGTTTCGGCCGCCTCGGTCTTGATCTTCTCATCCACGCGAACATGAATCATGGAAGTCGATGCCATGTTACTGCTCCCCACAAAATGACTTAATTACAGCGCATTGTATATCAACCCGCGCATCGCCAAGGCCGTCGCGGGTTGTTTGTTTTTGCAGCTTCGCTTGCCTGAAGTGGCTTCCATCGCATGTATTTCACATCACCCAAAAACACCCTGAAACCGCGCCACCACGCCGTTTGCGCACACCAGGTCTAACGAGTTTTCGTTTTCAAACGAAGCGACACCTTCTGTCGTATACCCGTCGTAAAATACCCTCATCAGGTCAATATCATGAGGGCAAACCCATGCGCAAACGCCGCGCCAAGAACACCAGCCGCTATGTGTACCTGGATTACACCGTCACCCCAGAGCACCCCGTGCTGCACTGGACGCTGGAGCTG
>CALKWL010000305.1 GCA_938004235.1 uncultured Gammaproteobacteria bacterium | reverse complement strand
CGATACCCGCACCGGCATCAAAAATTGAAGGATGAGAGTTACCACGGAAATCAGTTGATACCACTGACTCGTCGGTGTAACCCAATACGCCTTTTAAAGCACCTTCTGAAGCCGCTTTCATCGCAGCACAAATCGCTTCATAAGAAGTTTCTTTTTCTAACTCGAAAAGACGCTTTTGGCACGGTTGGCCGCCTCTGCCGCATTGCGCGCCAAGACCAGCTCGGAGGTACGTTGCTGCACCTCATCTTCCAGGTGATCCTTGTAACGCCGCAGCTCCTCTTCGTGATGTTTGAGCTCGCTAATATCGGTGAGCATGGCGAAAAAGCCCTGGTAACGTTGCGCCGCATCGCGCGCCGGGTTGCATGAAACCAGCACCCAAAGGGCTGAGCCGTCCATGCGACGAAAACGCTGCTCATAACGTTCGGCCGCCGCCTGGCAGCGCAAGGCGGATGCCTCGGCAAGATCGTCTGCAAACATGAAGTCCTGCATGGGACGCCCCAGCATTGCTCCGTGCGGATAGCCCAGCATATTTTCAAGACGCGCATTGACATCCGTCGTCAGTTGATCTGCACCCAGCACCCAGATGCCCTCGGTTGCCGTATCGACAATCCGCCGGTACTTTGCCTCGCTTTCGCGCAAGACCTGTTCATTGGATTTGAGCACATCCAGCATACGGTTGAAGCTGTCCGCCAGCCTCGTAATCTCGTCGCTTCGCCCGGCGATGATCGCACGGGTCTCAAAATTTCCGGCACGCACCTGATCCGCGACCCGAACCAGGGAACCAATACGCAAACCCAGTCGATTGGCAATCAGAACAGCAGCAAGCAAGGCTAAAAGACTGCCCAGTGCGACGAACGCTCCACCGCGCAGAAAAACACCCAGCATCTCGCGATGGATGTGCTCTCGCGTCAGCGCGACCCGCGCCCATGCCGCGTGGTAGCGGTTTGCCTGGATCGGTGCAATCACATCCACCACCGCGTGGTCATTGATAAGCACATGCACCTTCGAAGGCAGGGTGTTCATTCTACGGCTGGTGGCATCCGTCAGGTAAAGACCGACCTTGTCAGGATCGCTATGCGCCAGCACCTGCCCGGAGGGCGAAATCACCATGACATACGCTACTTTTGGATAAGACTTGAAGGAAGAAATAACTTCCTGTAGCCCGACAATATCCTTCGACAAAACCCAGGCGCGTGAACTGACCGCGAGGGTCTGCGCCAAGCCCTGCGCAGAAGATTCGCTTTCGGCATAAAGGTTGTCACGCTCCAACACGGCCATGTAGGTGACAAAAACAGAAATGAGCACAAAAAAGCCAAGCGAAAAAACGCCAATGATTTGTCGCTTGAAGGAGCCCTTGGCAAAAACAGCCAGATCAGCATATTTCATGGCGTCAAGCCATCCAGTGTACGCACATTTTCACTAAAGGCGCGCAAAAAATCTCCAACGACCTGGTAGCGCTGGTCATCGGCCAGCTCGAAACGAGAAAGCTTGATGCGCTCCAGCACAGCCTGCCCTGCCGGCGTCGTGTGCAAGTCGTGCAAGGCTTGAGCCACCGCCTGCGCCAGTTCGATGGGGACATCATCCCTCACCAGCACGCTGTTATTGATAAGCGGTTCTGTAGATCGGAAGAGCACACGTCTGAACTCCAGTCACGTCAGTCAATCT
>CALKWL010000304.1 GCA_938004235.1 uncultured Gammaproteobacteria bacterium | reverse complement strand
TGAGCACCCTGAGTGCTTTGTCAAAAAACCGCGCAATCTTCCGGTACGCGACATTTAACCCAAGGATTATTCCCGGAGTCGCTATGTCCATTTTGTTCTCCAAGGCGCGTGCGCCGCTTGCTCTCGGGCTGATATTTTCAGCCGGTGTCCTGCTTTACGGTTGCGGCGGTGACGACGCTGTCATCCTGCCCGCAGCTCCTGTAACCCCCTCCGTCGGAACCAAGGTTTCCATCGCCCTGGCGGAAACCACCGACCTGCACACCAACATCCTCAGCTACGACTATTTCAAAACCGCCGAAGACAAGACCATCGGTCTTGAGCGCGCCGCGACCGTGATCGCGCAAATTCGCAAGGACAACCCCAACACCGTGTTGCTGGATAACGGCGACACCCTTCAGGGCACGGCGCTGGGCGACTACCAGGCCACGGTCAACCCGGTGAAGTGCGAAGAGACCCACGCCCAGTTCAAGGCGATGAACTACCTGAAATATGACGTCATGGCCGTGGGCAACCACGAGTTCAACTATGGCCTCGACTACCTCAGCCAGATCACCCACAACGGCAACTGGGACGCGAAATACGCCGCCTGCAAGGGCCCGGACTTCCCGCTGATCAGCGCCAACGTCTACAAAACCGCCGACAAAAAGCCGCTGTACACCCCCTACGTCATTCTTGAGCGCAGCTTCAGCGGCCAGAAGATCAAGGTCGGCGTGATCGGCTTCACCCCGCCGCCCATCGTGATGTGGGACAAGAAGTGGCTCGACGGCAAGGTCTATGTCGAAGGCGTGAAGGAATCCGCCGAGAAATATGTTCCCGAAATGCGCAGCAAGGGCGCGGACATCGTCGTCGCCATGGTGCACGGCGGCATCGACAACCGCGCCTACAGCGCCAGCATGGAAAACGCCGCCTACTACGTTGCCGACGTGCCGGGCATCGACGCCATGTTCATGGGGCATTCGCACAGCTATTTCCCCAACGGAACCGCCTACGCCAAGATCGACGGCGTGGATAACGTCAAGGGCACGATCAAGGGCGTGCAGTCCGTCATGGGCGGCTTCTGGGGCAACAACGTCGGCCTGATCAAGTTGAGCCTGGAGTGGGACGGCAAGCAGTGGAAGCGCGTGGCTTCCAGCTCCGAGCTCAAGCCGATCACGACCACCGATGCCAGCGGCGCCAAGGTTTACAGCGCGGTTGATCCGGAAATCGCCAAGCTGGTCAAAACCGAGCACGAAGCGACCATCCAGTACGTGCAAACCCCGGTCGGCACAACGGACTACCGCATCGCCAGCCAGTTCACCCAGGTCGGCTCGCCGAGCGTGGTGCAGCTTATCAACGACGCGCAAATCGCCCACATGAAGGACGTGATCGCCAAGAGCCTGCCGCAATACGCCGGTTTGCCGCTCATTTCAGCGGCTGCACCGTTCAAGATGAACTTCAACAACACCGGTTACACCGACGTGGCCGCCGGCGGCATCGCCATCAAGAACGTGGCCGACATCTACCTCTACCCCAACACCCTGCAAGCGGTGAAGATCAAGGGCGCGGATGTGAAGGCATGGCTGGAGAAGTCCGCTGAATACTTCAACCAGATTGATCCGACCAAGGCCGACGATCAGGAGCTGATTAACGCAAGCTTCCCGTCCTACAACTTTGATGTGATCCAGGGCAGCGGCCTGACTTATCAGATCGACGTGACCCAGCCGAAAGGCAGCCGTATCGTTAATCTGAACATCAACGGAGTGGTTCTGGACGCGGCACAGGACGTGATCGTAGTCACCAACAACTACCGCGCCAGCGGCGGCGGCAGTTTCGCCGGCCTTAACGGCAGCCAGATCGTTTACGAAGACCCGGACACCAACCGCGACATCATCGTCAACTACATCAAGGCCAAGCAGCAGCTCACCCGCCAGAACAACGCCTCCAACCGCAACTGGAGCTTCGTGAAGAAGGCCACGGCGGGCAAGGTGCTGTTCCAGTCGGGCTATGACAGCCTGCAACTGGCCAAGGACGACGGCATTACCAACATCAGCAAGGACTCGGACAAGGCGGATAAATCCGCGTCCATCTATCGCCTGATGCTGGATATGTAACATCTCACCTTACCCGGGACTTTGGTCTCGGGGGAACGAAAAGCCCGGTCATGTGACCGGGCTTTTTTGTGGCGAAAATTCAGACCAGACAATCAGCGCACTCAGCGACCGCCGCAACGCTCGTGTGGGCTGGTGATGATGGCGTTGACTTCGGCTTGTGGCAGCAGTTGGGCAACATAGCTGCCTTGGGTGACTGCGACTTGCGAGGCAAAGGCGCGCAGATGGTTGCGTGAGCCGCACATCAGGCTCTCATACACGCGATCCAGATCGGCAAGCTGGGTTTGTTGGATGGCCTCTTTCAAGTCTTGAATATCCACTTCTTCAATCAGGCCGCCAACCAGCAGGGCATCCAGTGGGCTTTTTTGACCGCGCGTCAGCAGGTCAGTGTAGAGGCTCGCCAGGGTAGGGTTCACGAACCCACCGAGCTGGTTTTCATCAGCCACGGGATCAGGTTGGCCGTATTGCTCCAGCTTGGCCTCGACTTGATCCATGTGCTTTTGCTCGGCTTGAGCAATGTTTTGCATCACGGTGACGACCGGCAGATTGCCGCTGCGGGCATACCAATAGTCGGAGAGCGTAAGGTAGACATCGCGTGCGAGCTTTTCTTCTTCACGCATGTAGGTCAGCTCGGCGCTGTCTTGTGCATTCAGGGTTGGCGTCTGGATGCGTTGAATCTGGCCGCCGTTGCCGCCCGCCGCCAGACTGGGCGCGGCGACGGTGAGGCCGATGAGGAGGCTGGTGGCGAGTGCGAGCATGGACTTTTTCATGGTGAGGATTCCTCGTGCTTGGTTGGGTGAATAAAAATCAGGGCTTGCCGTTTTGTTTGCCGTTGCCGCCGGAGCTGCTGTCACCGCTGGAGCTGCTGCCGCCACAGGTTTCATTCGGGCTGCTGACAATGGCATCGACCGTGGCTTGCGGCAGAAGCTGCGCCTTGTAGCTGCCGGTAGTTTTGATGATTTCACCGGCAAATGAGCGCATGTGGTTGCGCGAGCCGCACATCAGCGCGTCGTACACCTGGTCGGTGTATGTCTGCTGACTGATCTCGATGGAGATTTGCAGGTCTTCGATGTCCACCTCTTCAATCAGCGCGCCGACCTTGAGCGCTTCAAGCTGGCTGGTCTTGCCCTGGTTCATCAGGTTGATATAAAGCCCGGCCAGTTCGTGGTTGATGAATACGCCATGCGTTTCTGCCGCGTCCACCGGGTCGGGCAGGCCGTAGCACGTCAGCACGTCTTTCATGTTGTCCATGTGCGTCTGCTCTGACGCGGCGATATTTTTCATGATGTTGACGACTGGCACAGCTCCGGCCTGCGCCTGCCAGTGTGCCGCCAGATCGAGGTATACATCCCGCGCCAGCTTTTCTTCTTCGCGCATGAACAGAGCCTCATCGACCTCGGCCTGATTCAGCGGGGTTACGCTGCTGGGGCAGGATTGGGGCGCAGGAGTGGGAGACGGCGCAGGCGCGGGAGCGGGTGTCGGCTGCGGGAGGCTGACAGGAAGGCTGGTGTCAGTTCCGCCGCCGCAGGCGGTAAGCATGGCCAGACTTGCGGCCAGCAGGCTGATTTTCAGGGTGGGGGTGGTTTTCATGCTTCAATGTCCTTGGTGTTGATTTGGGTGTGTCGATTACTGTGCCTGTGCGCCGCCGCGACCCTGACCCGAACCGCCGCCATGCCCCTTGCCCTGGCCGCTGCTCTGGCTATTGCCTTGGCGTTGCGCCTGGTTTTCGGCTTGGCGTGTCGCCTGCAACTCAGCCTGGCGTTGGGCTTGCTGCTCCATCTGGCGCTCGTTGGCACTCGGGTTTTGTGCCGCCTGGTGCGTGCGCTGCTGAATCTGCTGCTGCAACTGGGTTTGATTATTGAGCACAGGCTCTTCGGCGTGCGCCAGACTTGCGCCGCCAAGGGCAATCAGAGCAAGGGTTAGCATGTTGCGAAGGGTGTTTTTGTTGTTCATGAGAATCTCCTCGTGGGTTGATGATGTGAAATAAAACTAGTGTCGGCCACGACCGCCGCCCATGCCGTGACTCGCACCTTGTCCTGTGCCGCTGATCGGTGCGTCTGACCCCGTTCCCGCTGGGGCGGTGCGCTGACCGTAGCGGTTCTCGTAACCCCGGCCATAGCCCTGCCCGGCTCCTGTACCTTGCCCCATTCCGCCATGGCCATACTCCTGAGGGGATGCTGTCGGCTCGGTCAGCCATGCAGCCGGGGCGCTGGGGGCACCGCCTTGTTGTGCAGCCTGTTCGCTGCGTTGTTGCACCTGATCCTGCAAGCGTGCCGGATCAATGCGTAACTCGCCGCTAAAGGCGGGCGAGCTGGCAAGGGTCAGGAGCAAAAAATGCAGGTGCTTCATGGCGGCGTTCTTGGTTTTGTTGTCTGTGGGCTTGGTGCGCATTTTGGTGGAGGCACCTTGCGCGGGTATTGCGCCTGTGCAACCGTGTGTAACAGTGTGTAACAGACCACGCAAGTGCGACGGCAGCGCTGCTATAGTCAGCGCGTAAAGCTCACTGACTCACGCATGAGGGGGTTCGACGGTGCCGAGTATTTGGGTGATTGACGATGATGAGGCGTTGCGCGAGCTGCTGTTGCGCTACCTGGGCGAGCAGGGGTTTGCAGTGCGTGGCATTGCCGATGGCTTGGCGCTGGATCAGGCACTCTTGGAGGGTGCTCGGCCGGATGTCTTTCTGCTGGATTTAATGCTGCCGGGCGAGGACGGCTTGTCGATTGCGCGCCGTCTGCGAGCGAGCGGCACGACGCCAATCCTCATGCTTTCAGCGCGCGGCGAGGATCTGGATCGCATTATCGGTCTGGAGGTGGGAGCGGATGACTATTTGCCCAAGCCGTTCAATCCGCGAGAGTTATTGGCGCGCATTCGTGCAGTCTTGCGTCGAGCGGTGGTTGCGGAGGCGGCGCCGGTGCTGGCAGAGGGTGTTAAGGCGCAATCTGTACCAAACATGCTTGAACATGCCGGGTTTCGTATGGATTTGGATGTGCATCGCCTCGTATTGGATGGCGCGGATCTCACCTTGACCGAGGGCGAGTTCCAGCTTTTAAAGGTCTTCATGCAGCATCCGCGCCGCTTGTTGTCGCGTGAATATTTGCTGGACATGGTGCGCGGCCTGGATCATTCGCCATTTGACCGCAGCATGGATGTGCGCGTCACTCGGCTGCGACGCAAAATTGAACCTGACCCGGCGCAGCCGCGCTATCTCTTGACGATTCGCGGCGAGGGTTATGTGTTTATGCCCGAGGGGCGCGCGGGGCCATGAACGCGCCCTCGTCATGCCGCTCGCGTCCGCTGTTTCAACATCTGTCCTGGGGCTTGTTCTGGACGCTGGCCGCGCAAATTGCTTTTGCCCTGGTTTTGGTTCTGGCCTTGGTGCTGTGGCCGCTGACCCAGCAATCCGCCCAGGACAAGGCGGGCTTGCTGGTGCTGGCCGCGCAGACCTGGCTGGAGTTGCCGCAAGGCACGCGCGCGGATTTTGTGACGGAGTTGCGCACGCGGCATGGGCTGACCCTGGTGACGGAGTGTGCCGATCTTCCCGCTTGGGATGCGCCGTGGGCGTCTTATCCCGCCGCATTGCAGCGCGCTTTGGCGCAACGCCTGGCAGATCAACGAGGGGATCAGGCTTGGCCGCGCGTGGTCAAACTGGATGCCGGACAACGCCTGGAGGTCTGTCTGTGGGTGAATGGGCAGGCCTTTGCCCTGAGCTTTGCCGCGCCGCGCCTGTTCAATGCAAGGTTGTGGGCGCTGGGCTTGATTTTGCTGGGTTCCTCCCTGCTGGCCGGGTTGCTGGCGCTGCTGCTCACCCGCCGTCTGGTCAAACCGCTGGAAGGCATCACGCACGCTGCACAGACCTGGAGCCAAGGCGAGGCGACGGCGCTTCCGGTCAAGCCGACCGACGTATTTGAGGTTTGCACCCTCGCACGCACGCTGGAGCAGATGATGCGTAATATCCAGCAGCATGAACAGGCGCGCACCGTCATGCTGAGATCGGAAGAGCACACGTCTGAACTCCAGTCACGTCAGTCAA
>CALKWL010000303.1 GCA_938004235.1 uncultured Gammaproteobacteria bacterium | reverse complement strand
GGGTTGAAGCGTGAACGCAAATCAAGATTGACCGGCGAGGCCATAACGCTCATCGAATGCCCCTGGGCGAACGTATTGACCTCGCTCATGACGATCGACTGGATATATCCGGCTCCGGCAAAAGCCTGGCTCATGCGGGTGGCATCGACATTGAGCTGGATGCTCGGGCTACGCCGTGCCAACACATCGCGCTGAAAATCCGGCGGGATATTCAGCGCGAAGGTGTCCTGCCCGGCATCCATGCGCGCGTCCATCTCGGCTTGGGTAATCAGCGCGGGCGGCATGAAATAGGGTGACATGAAGCTATCGACGATGCGCGCGGACAGCGGCGAACGATCCTCGTCCACGATGGCGATTGGCGCCTTCTGCAAGGTCTCCGGCATCGCGGTCGCCGCCGTGTAGATGGCGAAGCTGAATGAGTAGACGATGAGCACCAGCATCATCGGATCGCGCAGCAGACTGCGTAATTCCTTGATGCCGAGATGGCCGATATTCCGCCAGCGCATGGTTATCGCTCCTGTTTTCTGAGCAGGGCGACGCCCAACCCGATGAGCACCGGCATGGCGAGCCCAAGCGGCACGAGCGCCGCCTGAAGATCCTCGAAGCCAAGCCCCTTGGAAAAGGTTCCGCGCGCCACGGTGATAAAATGCGCAGTGGGGTAAATATGCCCGACCCACGCGCCGATGCCTTCCAGCGAGGTCACCGGGGTGGTCATGCCCGAAAGCTGGACGGCGGGCAGGATCGTCAGCACCGCCGTACCGAAGAGCGCAGCGATCTGGCTGCGGGTGAAGGCGGAAACCAGCAGACCGATGGCCGTGGCGCTGGTGACATACATGAGGGCGGCGAAGGTCAACGTGGGAAAGCTGCCGGTCATCGGCACCTTGAAAACGAACAAGGCCAGCGCCGTCAGCAACAGGAAATTAACCATCGCCATCGCGATATAGGGCAGTTGTTTGCCCAGCAGGAACTCCGTGCGTGTGACCGGGGTGACGTAGAGATTGACGATGGAACCCAGCTCCTTTTCACGCACCACGGAGAGCGCTGCCAGCATGGCCGGGATCAGCATCAGCAAGAGTGGAATCACCGCCGGAACCATGGCCGGCAGACTCTTGACGTCGGGGTTGTAACGGAAGCGGGTATCAACCGTGACCAAGCCGCTGACCGCCGCTTCGCCCAGCGCCTCGCGTCCGCGCGTGTACAGCCATTGTGCATGGATGCCCTGCACATAGCCGATCACGGTTTCCGCGCGGGTCGGCATGGCGCCGTCGATCCATGCGCCGATAGAGGCCGTATCGCCACGCGCCACATCGCGCGCGAAGCCGGGTGGAATTTCAATCGCCAGGCTGATCTCGCCCGAGCGCATACGCCGATCAAGGTCGTCATAATCGCGGATCGGCGGACGCTCGACGAAATAGCGCGAACCCTCCAGATTCAGCAGATAATCCTGACTGAGTGCGCTCTGATCGCGGTCGAGCACGGCGAAGCTGAGGTTTTCAACATCCAGGGTGATGCCGTAGCCGATCACGATCATCAGCACCAGACTACCGAGCAGGGACAAGGCCAGACGGATGGGGTCGCGGCTCAGCTCCAGTGACTCGCGCCGCATGTAGCTGAACATCCGGCGCGGGCTGAAGCGCTTGTATCCCGCCGTGCTGGAGGAGGGCGCGCGAGAGGAAGGCGTGCTGGTCGCCGTCTCGGGCAGGGTGGGCGCGGTCAAGCTACCGGCTCCTTCCGCTCCAGAGCTGCCCGCCACTTCTTCAAGATGACTGATAAAGGCCGCCTCCAGCGAGTCCGCGCCTCGGTTCGCCACGATTGCGGCGGGCGTATCGCTGACCAGCACCTGCCCGGCGTGCATCAGCGAGATGCGGTCGCAGCGTTCGGCCTCGTTCATGAAGTGGGTGGAGATGAAAATGGTGACCTTGTCCTGCCGCGACAACCCGATCAGGATGCGCCAAAAGGCATCGCGCGCGAGCGGATCGACCCCCGAGGTCGGCTCATCCAGAATCAGCATTTCCGGCGCATGAATCATCGCTACCGCCAGGGACAGGCGCTGGCGCATACCCAACGGCAGGGCATCGGGCATCGCGTCCATGACTGCGGCCAGATCGAATTTTTGCGCCATTTCCGCCACGCGCGGCGCGATCTGCGCCTCCGGCATACTGAACAGGCGCGCGTGTAGCTCAAGGTTTTGGCGCACGCTCAACTCGCTGTAGAGCGAAAACGACTGGCTCATGTAGCCAACCCGCCGCCGGGTGTCGATCGCGCGCGCATCCACCGCCTTGCCAAACAGCCAAGCCTCGCCCTCGCTGGCAGGCAGCAGCCCGGTCAGCATTTTCATGGTGGTGGTCTTGCCGCAGCCGTTGGAGCCGAGAAAACCGAAGATCTCGCCGCGCCAGATGCGGAAACTCACATGATCGACCGCCGTGAAATCGCCGAAGCGCATGGTCAGGTTACGTGCTTCAATCGCTGCATCGCCGTCATCATCCTTTTTGCGCGGCGTGATGACGACGGGCTGATAACCGGCGCGCTGCTCTTCCGGCAGTAGCGCGATAAAGGCTTCTTCCAGCGTCCTGGTTCGTGTGCGCAGCAGCAAATCATCCGGCGAGCCGGTGGCAAGCACCTGCCCGTCGTTCATGGCCACCAGCCAGTCGAAGCGCGTCGCTTCTTCCATATAGGCCGTGGCGACCAACACGCTCATGCCGGGGCGGCGTGCGCGGATACGGTCGATGAGATCCCAAAACTGGCGGCGAGAGAGCGGATCGACGCCGGTGGTGGGTTCGTCAAGAATCAGCAGGTCGGGATCGTGGATCAACGCACAGCACAAGCCGAGTTTTTGCTTCATGCCGCCGGAGAGTTTGCCTGCGGGTCGGTCGGCAAAGGGCGCGAGCCCGGTGGCCTGGAGCAGATCGGCGATGCGCCGCTCGCGCTCGCCCCGTCCCTGGCCAAACAGACGGGCGAAAAACTCGACGTTCTCGAATACCGACAAGGTCGGGTAAAGATTCTTGCCCAGGCCTTGCGGCATGTAGGCCACGCGCGGGCACACCTCGCGCCGATGATGCGCGTCGGCCATATCGCCGCCCAGCACCTCGATATGCCCCTCCTGGATGACCCGAGCGCCTGCCAGCAGCGCAAACAGGCTGGACTTGCCCACACCGTCCGGGCCGATCAGTCCGACCATGCAGCCCGCTGGCAGGTCGAGGCTGACATCGTCCAGCGCCTGCGTCTTGCCATAATGCTGGCTGACGCCGTGCAGTCGAACAACGGGCGCAGCCGTTGAATCCACCGACTGAAGAACGTCCATTACGGCAACTTCAGCGCCAGACGCTCAGGCCACGGCGTGTTTGAGTCAAGGCGCACATAGGCCATGCCGGGCAGGCCGGTTTTAACATGCAGAATGTGTTTTTTCAGCAGCTCCGACGGCAGTTGGGCGCGCACGCGGAACATGAGTTTTTCCCGCTCGACGGCCGTTTCAACGGTTTTCGGCGTGAACTGCGCGACATCGGCGACGAACGACACACGGGCCGGAACGACGAATTGCGGCGCGGCATCCAGCACCAGACGCACTTCATCGCCCAGCGCCAGCTTGCCCGCCGAGGCCGTGGGCAGGAAGAAGGTCATGTACACATCGCTCAGATCGACCATGTTCAGCACACGCCCGCCCGCACCGACCACCTCGCCCGCCTGGGCGACACGGTACTGAATCCGCCCGTCGCGTGGCGCCTTGAGCGTGCTGTCGTCAATATCGGCGCGGACACGCGCGACACTGGCGCGCGCCGCATCCACCGCCGACGCGGCGCTCGCCACCTGCGCTTCCGCCGTGGCAATAGCTCCGTCGGCAGCCACCACCTGCGCCTTGGCCGCGCTGACTGCCGCGCTTGCCCCCAACACCTGCGCGCGATCTTCATCCGCCACCTGCTGCGAGCTGGCGCCCGTCTTGGCCAGAGTCGAGGAGCGCGACTGGCGCTTGCGTGCAATATCAAACTCGGCCTCGCGCTGCGCCTGCACGGCCAGCATCGCCGTCTTCTCAGCCCGACGTTGATGCCACTGGCTGCGCGCGACCGTTACGCCAATCTGCGCCTGCTGCAACTGCGCCTCAGCCTGGCGCAACTGGGCATCCAGCACCTCGGTATCCATTAGCGCCACCACCTGACCTGCGCTAACGAAATCGCCCTCGCGCACCAGTACATCCCTGAGCCGCCCGGCCGCCTTGCTGGCGATATCAATCTCCACGGCCTCAATGCGACCATTGCCGCTCGCCAAGCCCTTGCCCCAGACGTCCTTGCTGTACTCCGTCCAGCTCATCCAGGCCACAACGCAGAGCGCAAGCAGCACCCCGCCTCGCATCAGCCATGCCTTGCCCTGTGTGTTCATTGCCCGTTTCTCCCGGTTTCAGATCAGCGGCACGAGGTTTCAGCCCCCTCCCCCAAGTACCTTATACAACGCGACACGGTTAACCGCCTCAAGCAGGCGCACTTCGATCAACAATAACTCGGAACTGAACAATGTGCGCTGCGCATCAAGCAGGACAAAAAAGCTGTCCATGCCGCTGTTGTAGCGCACCTCGGACAGGCGGACGCTATCCACATTTGCCGCCACCAGCTTGCGCCGCGCATCCAGACGCTCGTCCAGTGTAGCCTTCTCGGCCAGCACATCGGCCACCTCACGGAAGGCGGTCTGAATCGATTTTTCGTACTGGGCGACACCGATGTCGCGCTGCACCTCGGCCACATCGAGACTCGCCTGCAAGCGCCCGGCCTCGAAGATCGGCACGCGAATTTGCGGCATGAAACTCCAGGCGCCCGAGCCGCTGGCGAACAGGCCATCCAGCGCGGCGCTCGCGGTTCCCGCACCGGCGGTCAGGGTGATGCTGGGGAAAAATGCCGCGCGCGCCGCACCGATATTGGCGTTCGCCGCGCGCAGGGCGTACTCGGCTTGCAGAATATCCGGGCGACGCACCAGCACCTCGGAAGGCACGCCCACGGGCAAAGCGCCCAGCGTACTGACCGAAGTCGTGAGGCTGTCCGGCATCCACTCGGCACGCAGGCTGCTGCCCAAAAGCAGAGTCAGGGCGTTTTCGTCAAGCGCAAGGATGGTCTGATAGCGCGCCTTGTCTGCACGCGCCGACTGCACCAGACTTTCCGACTGGCGCACATCCAGCTCGGAAACCACGCCGACCGCGAAACTGCGCTGAATCAGCTCGTGCGAGGTGACCCGCGTCGCGTAGGTGCGATTGGCCAGCGCAAGACGTTCACGATCCGCCGCATAGGTCAACCAGGCCTGCGCCACTTCGGCAATCAGGCTGATCTGCACGCTGCGCTGAGCTTCTTCCGTCGCCAGATACTGCTGCATTGCCGCATCGCTCAAACTGCGGATGCGCCCAAAGAAATCCAGCTCCCAGGCGGTGAAGCCGATACTGGCATTGTACTGGCGATTGGTCGCCGCCTCGCCGCTTGGGGTCAAATCGCCGGGCAGACGCTGCACCGCCTGGCTGCCGGTTGCGCCCACACTCGGAAACAGTTCGGCGCGCTGAATCCGATACTGCGCGCGCGCCTTTTCGATATTCAGCGTCGCCACGCGCAGGTCGCGGTTATTCGCCAGCGCCTGTGCAATCACCTCGCGCAGGCGCGGATCGGCAAAGTAGTCGCGCCAGGGGATCTCCTCGGCCAATGGCGCGCCAGTCGCTGCCTTAGCGTCCACCTGTGGAAACTCCGCCGGCACGGGCGCGGCGGGGCGCTGATACTCCGGCGCCATGCTCGCGCAGCCGGCGACCAGGCTTGCGCCCAGCGCTAAAGCCAGCGCTCCGATCTGAACTTTGAAACGCATCATGCTTTCACCTCCTGCGCAGCGGATTCTTCAGTGGCTTTGGCCTCGACCGGCTTCGGCTTGAACACCCGCATCACCACCACATAAAACAGCGGAATAAACATCAGCCCGAGCAGAGTTCCGGCAATCGTGCCGCCCAAAATCCCGGTACCGATGGCGTGTTGACTGCCTGAACCGGCACCCGTAGCGATCACCAGCGGCAAGACACCAAAGCCAAAAGCCAGCGAGGTCATGATAATCGGCCGCAAACGTAAACGCACTGCCGTCAGTGTGGCCTGCACCAGCTCCTTGCCCGCCTCCAGCTCGGCCTTGGCGAACTCGACGATCAGAATCGCGTTCTTGGCAGAAAGGCCGATCGTCGCCAAAAGCCCGACCTGGAAATACACGTCGTTGGACAGGCCGCGCCCGGTCGCCGCCAGCAGCGCACCCAGCACGCCCAGCGGCACCACCAGCAGCACCGCGAACGGCACCGACCAGCTTTCATACAGCGCGGCCAGGCACAGAAACACGATCAATACCGAAAGCGCGTAGAGCATGTTTGCCTGCGAGCCGCTTTGTTGCTCTTCATAGGATGTACCGCTCCACTCAAAGCCAAAGCCCGGCGGCAGTTGGGCGATCAAGTCCTGCATCGCCTGCATGGCATCGCCCGATGAATACCCCGGCGCAGCCTGCCCGGTGATTTCCAGGGCGGCCACGCCGTTGAAACGCTCAAGGCGCGGCGAACCGTAAACCCAGTGTGCGCTGGCAAAGGCGGAAAAGGGCACCATCTCGCCCTTGGCGTTGCGCACATACCACTTATCCAAATCCTCTGGGGTCATACGCGCCCCAGCCTCGGCTTGCAGATAAACCTTCTTGGTGCGCCCACGATCATTGAAGTCATTGACATAGGCCCCACCCCAGGCGGTGGAGAGGGTGTCGTTAATGGCCGCCACACTGACGCCCAGCGCCCCGGCCTTGGCGTGATCAATGTCCAGGCGCAGCTCCGGCATGTCATCCTGACCATTGGGGCGCACCCTTGTCAGGCGCGGGTCTTTTGCTGCCATGCCAAGGAGCTGGTTGCGTGCGCCCATCAGCGCATCGTGCCCCAGCCCGGCGCGATCCTGCAAAAACAGGTTAAAGCCGCCTGCCGTACCCAGTTCGATCACCGCAGGCGGTGCAAAAGCAAACACCATGGCCTCGGGAATCCTGGAGAACGCCCGCATGGCTCGCATGGCAATCGAGTTCACATCCATGCCCGGTGCCTTGCGTTTGCTCCAGTCATGCAGACTCATAAAAGCAATCCCCATGTGCTGCCCATTGCCCGCAAAGCTAAAGCCCGCCACAGTGAACACCGACTTCACGCTATCTTTTTCATTCTGCAAAAAGTGCTGTTCGACTTTTTCCAACACCTCCAGCGTGCGCTCCTGCGAGGCGCCCGCCGGCAGGATAATTTGGCTGAACAAAATGCCCTGATCTTCTTCCGGCAGGAAGGCGGTCGGCATGCGCATGAACAAAAAGCCCAGCAACGCCACAATGCCCACGTAAATCGCAAGAAAGCGCAGACTGCGTTTGAGCATCCCATTGACCGCAAAGACATAGCCGTTGGTCAAGCGGGTAAAGCCACGGTTAAACCAGGCAAAAAATCCGCGCAAGATGCCACCCTCACCCGCCTCATGCCCCTTGGCAATCGGCTTGAGAATGGTCGCGCACAACGCCGGCGTAAAGACAATGGCCACCAGCACCGAGAGCGCCATGGCTGAGACAATGGCGATCGAGAACTGCTGATAGATGACACCCACCGAACCGCCAAAAAAGGCCATCGGTACAAATACCGCCGAGAGCACAAGACCAATCCCCACCAGCGCGCCGGTAATCTGCCGCATGGATTTGCGCGTCGCCTCCTTGGGCGAGAGCCCCTCCTCGCTCATCAGACGCTCGACGTTTTCCACCACCACAATGGCATCGTCCACCAAAAGACCAATCGCCAGCACAATGCCAAACAGCGTCAGCGTATTGATCGAAAAGCCCAGGGCCGCCATCACGCCAAAGGCACCGAGCAGCACCACCGGAATGGCCAGGGTCGGAATCAGAGTGGCGCGCAGGTTCTGCAAGAACAGGAACATCACCACAAAGACCAGCGCAATGGCCTCCAGCAAGGTTTTCACCACCGACTCGATGGAGAGCTTGACAAACGGCGTGGTCTCATAGGGCACCACGACCTCAACCCCTTGCGGGAAAAACGCCTTCAACTCCTGCAAACGGGCATAGACCGCGTCCGCAGTGGCAAGCGCATTGGCTCCGGCGGCAAGCTTGATGCCCAAGGCGGCGGCAGGTTGGCCATTGTATTGCGCCTTGACGGCATAGTTTTCCGAACCAATCTCCACCCGTGCTACATCACCCAGACGCACCTCGCCGCCCTCGGCATCGCTGCGCAGTAAAATCGCCTCGAACTGCTGCGGGGTTTGCAGGCGGCTTTGCGAACTGACTGTGGCGGCAAAGCCCTGCCCGGGAACCGCCGGTGTGCCGCCAAGCTGCCCGGCGGACACTTCGGCATTCTGCGCACGAATCGCCTCTTTCAGATCGCCCGGAGTCAGCTTGAAGTTATTCAGCTTGGCGGGATCCATCCACACCCGCATCGCATATTGCGCACCAAAAACCTGCACCTCACCGACACCCGTGACCCTGGAGAGCGGCTCCTGCACACTGGAGACGAGATAATCGCTCAAATCTCCGTTACTCAAGCTGTTGTCACTTGACACCAGACCGATAATCAAAAGAAAGTTGCGTGCCGATTTGAGCACGCTCACCCCCTGTTGCTGCACCGCCTGCGGCAGCAGGGGCGTCGCATTTTGCAGCTTGTTCTGCACCTGCACCTGCGCAATATCGGGGTCGGTGCCCGCGGCAAAAGTCAGCGTAACGGCCGCGTTGCCAAAGGAATCGCTGGTTGAGCTCATGTACACCAGCCCGTCCAGGCCGTTCATCTTCTGTTCGATGATCTGCACCACCGCGTCCTCGACCGTCTTGGCCGAAGCACCCGGATAGCTGGCATTGACCACAATGGTCGGCGGGGCAATGGCTGGATATTGCGAAACCTGCATCTGGGTGATGGACAGGCCGCCCGCAAGCATGATGAGAATGGCCACAACCCAAGCCAGTACGGGGCGATCAATAAAAATTTGCGCCATGATTATTGACCTCGCTTCGGCGCAGGTGCATCCGTCGCGGGCGCGGCATCCACCGTCTTGACTTGACTGCCAGGACGCGCCTTTTGCAAGCCCGCCACGATTACCCGCTCGCCGCCGGACAGTCCCTCGCTAATCACCCAATCCTTGCCGAGCGAGCGATAGGCCGTGACCGGGCGCGGCTCGACCTTGTTTTCGGCATTCACCAGCATGAGCAAGGCCATACCCTTGGCATCGCGTACAAGCGCGGCATGAGGCACCCGTACCGCCTTGTCTTCAACTCCTTGCGCAAGGCGGGCGCGCACATACATGCCAGGCAACAAATCACCCTTCGGATTCGGGAACACCGCACGCAAGGTGACACTGCCGGTATCCTGATTGACCGTAACCTCGGAGAAGGCCAGGCGACCTTCCTGCGGATACACGCTGCCATCCTCAAGCAACAGCGTGACCGGAATGCCGTCCGTCGCCGTGCGCTGCACCTTGCCGGAATCCAGATTGCGCTTGAAGGCCAAGAGATCGGCACTGGATTGCGTCAGATCGACATAGATTGGATCAAGCTGCTGCACCGTGGCCAGGGCTTGATCCTGATTGGCTGTCACCAAAGCACCTTGCGTGACATTCGAGCGCCCGATGCGTCCACTGATCGGCGCGCTCACGCGGGTGTAATTCAGATCAATCTGCGCTTTTTCCAGAGCGGCTCTGGCCAGTGCCACATCCGCCTGCGCCTGCTTCAATGCAGCCTGGGCATCATCACGCACCTCTTTACTCACCGCGTTGATCTTGACCAGCTCGGCGGCGCGTTGCGCCTTGAGTTTGCTGACATTCAGACCCGCCTCGGCACGCGCGAGCCCGGCCTTGGCACGCTCCAACTCGGCCTGATAGAGCGCCGGATCAATCTGGTAGAGCAACTGCCCGGCTTCAACCAGGCTGCCCTCTTCAAACGTACGCGCCTTGATAATGCCGCCGACCTGCGGGCGCAGCTCGGCCACAAGATACGGCGCAGTGCGCCCCGGCAATTCCACCGTAAGCGGAATCGCCTCAGGACGCGCGGTCATCACCACCACCTCGGGCGGCGGCATCCCGCCTTGCGGCGCAGCCGCCTTGCCGCCGCCGCCACAACCAGCAAGCACCAGCCCAGTGGCGAAAACCATCAAGCTGCTCCATGTGCGCACAGGGGTCAAAAAACGTTTGAATACATGCCGACGGTCGTGAATCACGCTACACCTCGTTCAATAAAACCGCGCCATGCGCGCGGATGGCAATTTAGCTGACCAACTCTTAGCGCCAAATGCACTTAGAGCGTACATTCTAGTTTGAGTGCTCATTCTACACACGAGCGTTTATCATTCAACTAACAAAAAACCCATGGACATGAGCTTGCGTGCAGGTGCACGTCCGCCCCCTATCAGGATGCCGAAAAACTCATCCATGCGTTTTTCAGCCCTACCGAATCCGGTACACGCCCGGATTCGGTAGCGACAAATCAATCACTTGCGTGATTGATTTGCGTGCGGGACATCCATGTCCCGCCTTATCAGGCTGCTGAAATGAGTATTTCAGCCGCCTGATAAAAGCCCCATGGATATGACCTTGCGTACAAGTGCACGTCCAACCCCCCCCCTATCCGCGTACAATTCACCGCCATGAGCACAGAGATCAAACACACACAGCACCGTTCCGACACCCGCCGGGCGCAAATTCTCGCCGCCGCAAGCGACTGTTTTCGCGCCTTTGGCTTTCACGGCGCCAGCATCGCCAGAATTTCCGAAACCTCCGGCATGAGCGCAGGGCACATCTACCACTACTTTGAAAACAAGGAGGCCATCATCGAGGCCATCGTGCTTCAGGATGTAGAACAACTGATGGCCATGTTTGACGAACTGCACGCAGAAGAGGACATGCAGCTCGCCTTGCTTGCCTGCGCAGAAGATGGCATGGCTAAGAAACTGGATGCAAAGTCCGCCGGACTGCAAATCGAGATCATGTCCGAAGCCGCGCGCAATCCGCGCATTGCCGCCGTGGTGCGCGATGCCGACCGCAGCAGCCTGACCCGAGTCACCGACATCATCCGCAACCTGCGCCGGGCAGCAGGACACACGGACAGCGATGCCGCCCTCACTGCCATGGCCGACACGCTGGCCGCCATGTTCGAGGGGCTGTACTTTCGCGCGATCATCAACCCGCAAATCAGCAAAGACGCCCTCGTCCCGATATTCCGTCGGGCGATTTACGACCTGCTGAACCAGCCCTCGCTTGATACGAAGTAAAGCCGCTCGCCCCAGGCGAATCAAACCGCGCGGTTCATTACTCCGGGCGCAAAGCGGCTAGCACATCCAGCACCTCGACCACGCCCTCACTAACCCGCCAGCGCACATCCAGATCGTACACCCGCATCCCATACACCCGCCCGTCGTCTTCATCACGGCGATAGGCCGGACGCGGGTCGCGCGCCAGTAAAGCCCCCACCAGCGCCGCCAAATCGGGGTACACGCCCGACCACTGCGCACAGGCCGCGCGTCCCTGCTCCGTCCACACCACGCCCAATCGAGCTCCGCTGTCTTCCGGCGCAAAGCCGCCGCGCGCCTCGGGCAAGGCTTCCACATAGGGCAAATACGGCTTCACATCCAGCAAAGGCGTGCCATCCAGCACATCCGCCCCCGCCACATGGATGCACACGGTCTCATTGTCCAGCCGCTCCACCTGCACCAGGCGCACCAGAGACAAGCCCACAGGATTAGGCCGATACGGCGCGCGCGTGGCAAACACCCCCAGGCGCGCATTGCCGCCCAGACGCGGCGGACGCACGGTCAACGCCGCCTCCGCGCCCTTGTCGGCATGAAACCAGGTCAAGAGCCACAAATGGCTAAAACCCTCAATGCCGCGCCAGGCCGCCTCACGGTTGTAGGGCGCGTCCAGCACCAGCGTCGCATGAATCTCATCCACCAGCCCGCCCTGGCGCGGAATGCCGAACTTCTCCACGAACGGCGTACGCACCACACCGATGCTGCGTAATACAATGTCGCCCAACCACCCTCTCCTGTTGCATGAAACCGCATGACCACCCTCAGCCTTATCCTACTCCATGGCCTCGGCGCAGACGGCAACGACATGCAGCCCATCGCACTCAGCCTGCGCGCCAGGCTTGAGCGCGCGCATCCCGAGCTGCATGTACGCATTCACTGCCCCGATGCACCGATCCGCCCAGTCACGGTGAATGGAGGCTACCGTATGCCTGCCTGGTTTGATCTTTACGGACTGGATGCCGGCGCCCCCATAGACACGGATGGCATCGAACACAGCCGCCAGCAGCTTTGCCGACTCATCGAAAGCGAACACCACGCCGGCGTCGCGTGGCAACACATCGTTATCGGCGGTTTTTCCCAGGGCGGCGTCGTTGCCATGCACTGCGCCCTGCATCAGCCCGAACGCCTCGGCGCGCTGCTTGCGCTATCCACCTGGCTGCCTGCCGCCAAATTGCCCATACCCAGTCCCGCGGCCTGCCAAACCCCGGTTTTCATTGCCCATGGACTTGAAGACGAGCTCATTGCCTCACCCGCTGCACAACGCACCCGCGACACGCTAACCCAACTCGGCTACTCCGACGTGCACCATGCCGCCTACCCCATGCCGCACAGTATCTGCATGGAAGAAATCGACGACGTCGGTGCATGGCTCGTCCAGCGTCTCGATTTAGCCCCCTTGCATCAGTCTGGATAAGGCGCGACAGACGTTATCGCCGAATAGACCGTGGCCTCCCTCCGTCAGACTCGCGCTTGCAGGAACAACACACGCCCGTGTGTCGAAGCGCTGTGATGGCATTGAGCAATTACGGTCAGGCCTCGGAATGGGGCGTACGGCATAGTTCGCCCCGTGGAAGAGGAACACGGCAATGAGTGACGCAAAGGCAAGAGCATATGCAGCACGGCTCAACAAGGTGCTCGACTACATCGAGTCTCACCTGGACGAGCCGCTGACGGTAGAACAACTGAGCCAGGTTGCGCATTTTTCCAGGTTTCACTTTCACCGGCAGTTTGCCGAATACACCGGCTCCAGCGTTTTTCGATACATCCAACGGCTGCGATTAAAGCAAGCCTCCTACAAGCTGGCCTTCGACCGCCGCGCAAAGATCATCGATATCGCCCTGGAAGCCGGCTTTGAAAACCCGGAGTCGTTTTCGCGTGCCTTCAAAAACATCTTCGACCAGTCGCCCTCCGAGTTCAGGCGCCAACCGGACTGGGAAAGCTGGCACGCACGTTACCGCCTCAAGCTTCCAGAAAGGAAACAGACCATGCAAGTAGACATCGTTAATTTCGCCATGACCCGCATTGCGACCATGGAGCACCGCGGCCCCGTCGAGCGGCTCAACGACGCGGTTGGACAATTCATCGAGTGGCGCAAGGCAAGCGGCCTGTCGCCCAAGCAGAGCAGTCGATCTTTTGGTATTGCCTATGACAATCCGGATACCACCGAACCGGACAAATTCCGTTTCGATATTTGCGGCGAAGTGGCGACCGACGTCCCAGCCAATCCGCAAGGCGTGGTTACCAGGTTCATCCCTGCCGGGCGCTGTGCACGGGTACGGCATTTGGGCTCGCACTCACGCCTTGGCGAATCCGTCATCTATCCTTTGTATCGCGACTGGTTGCCGCACAGCGGCGAGGAGCTGCGCGACTTTCCGCTCTTCTTTCATTACCTTAACCTGATCCCCGACACGGCAGAACATGAACTGGTTACGGATGTGTATCTGCCGCTGAAGTAAAACGTGCGCGGCTGAAGCAAAAACTCACCGTCCGAGGGCGGGTTTCGACACACTGTCAGATCCCGCCTTTGCCATATCAGCTTGCTGAAATACCTATTTCAGTAAGCTGATAACGCGGGACATGGATGTCCCGCCCGCAAATCAATCACGCAAATGATTGATTTGGCGCTACCGAGTCCGGGCGTGTACCGGACTCGGTAGGGTTGAAAAACTCATGGATGAGTTTTTCAACCTCCTGGTAGGGACAGAAAGGTGTCGGCGGCAAGGCGGCGCTTTCAATCAACAGGCACATTTTGATTAACGAAAGCGGTTCAGGCCTTGCCTCAAACCCGCAACAACAAGGGAGCACCATCATGTCATTACAGCGAAATGCCGGCGCGGTTCGGCGCTTTGCCAAAGTCATGAAATTCGCGGCCTGGCTGCAGAATCTTCCAAACAAACTGACCCCGCCGCCCTTCCGGCTGATACAGATCGGCTCCGCCTACTGGCAGTCTCGTGCGCTTTATGTGGCGGCTCGACTGGATATCGCCACGACCCTGGGTGAGACGGAAACGGCGGCAGAGGATATTGCCGCCCTGGTTGGCGCACAAACCGACGCCACCGCGCGCCTGTTGCGCATGCTGGCTGCCATGGGCGTATTCGAGGAAACCGCGCCGCGCCGCTTCCGCAACAATAAAATGTCAAACCCTTTGCGTGCCGACCACCCGAGCAGTGTTCGCGCAATGATTCTTATGCACAACTCGGAAACCATGAGCAGGCCATGGTACGAGAGACTCGAAGAAGGCGTGCGCAACGGGAAGGCGCCATTCGAATTGGCGCATGGCGCCGAGATGTACGAATGGATGGATCGCCATCCCGATTTCGACGCACTGTTCGCCCAGGCCATGGATAGCGTCGAGGCTCTGGTCGGCGACCGTTTCGCCACCGATTTCGACTGGAGCCGATTCGGGCGGGTCATCGATGTTGGCGGTTCCAAGGGCGCCAAGTCCCTGGCCATCCTGAAACAGCACCCTGGCCTGACTGCCCTGGTAGTGGACAGGGCCATTGTCATCGAGGGAGCCGACCGCTATTGGCAGGGCCGCGAAGACGCCTCGCTGCTGACGCGTTTGCGTTTCGAGGCCGGCAACCTGCTCGAATCCATCCCCGCGGCGACAAGCGACAGGGACATCTACCTGCTCTCCGCCGTCCTGCATGGTTTCGACGACGACACCTGCGTCCGCGCCCTGGTGAATCTCGGCCAAGCCATCGGCGGCAGCGGCGCCCGTATCGCCCTGCTGGAAATGGTTCTGCCGGAGAAAGGCGCCGACTTGCCTGCGGCAAGCTTCGACATGCAGATGTTCATGGCCACCCGCGACCGAGAACGCACGCTGTCGGAATGGCATGCGTTGTTCGATCGGAGCGGCCTGGTGCTACAGGCTGAATACCGCTGCCGAACGTTACGGAAAACCTTATGCCAGCGTCGCGCTGGTGCACAGCGCGATCCCCTCCGCGCTGCACCCCCCGTCCGGCATGCCCAACCTCGGTGCCTGGGGCAACCGAATCATGTGGTCGCTCGTCAAGTCGGTCCTGAACAGGAAACTCAAGAAGTACGCAGATCAACTGCGGAAAAAACATGGATTGTTGCCGGCCCGAGACTTGATGGAGGATGTCTGGGCATCGAAGCAACTGACCCTGGTTGCCGTGAGTCCGCAAATATGCGGACGAATAAGAGACTGGCCGGAGCGTTATCAGGTTTGTGGTTTCCTGAATACGCAAGACGCAGTCCTCGGGGAAAGCCTATCGGACGAGCTCAAGACATTTGTATCCAGTGACCCACCTCCCATGTACATGACTTTCGGAAGCGTCATGTCAGGCGGCGACCAGGCGGAAACGATTGCCTTGCTGGTTGACGCGGCAGCCAAGGCATCCGTGCGCGCCATCATTCAGGCGCCAAGTTGGCGTGAAGCCGGATTCAAACTCGGCCCGCAGGTTCATTTTGTCGACTCGGCTCCGTACGCCGATATTTTTCCTCGGTGCAAGGCCGTCGTTCATCATGGCGGCGCAGGGACCTTGCAAACCGCCCTGCTTGCCGGCAAGCCTTCGGTCGTGGTGACACATACTTCAGAGCAGGAATTCTGGGGACGTGAACTGGCAAGAATCGGAGCTGCTCCAAAACCGCTTTCCAGAAGAGGGCTGAACGCCAGCAGGCTCGCGCGCCATATCAAGCTCGCCACAGGCTCGAAGGCCATCAACGAGGCGGCGAGGAGGATCGGCATGGCGTTGGCAAGAGAGAACGGCGTGGCGACTGCTGTGCGTTTGATAAACGAAAGTTTCGGAGCCTGACATCGGGAATGACTGATCATGCCTAAACGCACAAACACCTGCTGGGACATCTTCTGCACCGTGATCGACAACTACGGCGACATCGGCACCTGTTGGCGCTTGGCGCAGATTTTGCACCATGACCACGGCCAGCAGGTGCGCCTGTGGGTTGATGACCTCGAAGCACTCAAAACACTCGTACCTGCAACGCAAAACATCCCCATTCAAACCCTGCTCGGCATCGAAATTCATCACTGGAGCGTCAATTTTCCCGACACCGCCCCGGCGCAAGTGGTGATCGAAACCTTCGGCTGCACCCTGCCCGCAAGCTATGTGCATGCCATGCAGATGAAGCCCCCCCTGGCCTGGATCAATCTCGAATACATGAGCTGTGAAGATTGGGTGAGTGATGTCCACGGCCAAACCTCCCTGCTCGCCCACGGCCTGCTCAAACACTTCATCATCCCCAGTCTTTTGCCGCACAGCGGCGGCCTGTTGCGCGAGAAAAACCTGCTCAAACAACGCGACAGCTTCCTTGCCAGCCCCACTCAACAGCAGGCGTGGAGCGCACAATGGCATGTCCCCGAACCTGCCGCGAACAGCTTCAAAATATCGCTCTTCGCCTACGAAAATCCGCAGCTTGGCGCGCTCCTGACCAGCCTGAGCCACGCCCCCCAAGCCGTCACCGTCTACCTCCCCGCCAGCCGCCTGCTCAACAGCCTGCGTGAAATCGTACACAACCCCGCCCTGGAGGCAGGCGACTGCTACCAGTACGGCAACCTCACCCTGCACATCCTGCCCTTCCTGCCGCAGGCCGAATACGACCATCTGCTCTGGCTGTGCGACATCAACTTCGTGCGCGGCGAAGAATCGCTCACCCGTGCCATCTGGGCCGGAAAACCCTTTATCTGGCAGATTTACCCCACCAACGACCAAGCGCATCACAGCAAACTCAAGGCTTTTCTTGATGTCTACACCGAACACAGCCCAGCCGATCACCTCATGCAGCTTTGCGCATGGATGCAGCATTGGAATGGCATCTTGCAAAATACAACCGATGCCTACACGTTTCTGAACGATCTGCACCAACATCGCGCATGGTACAACGCACGCAGCACAGTGCTTGCCCAAGTGCCTGATTTAAGCCAAAACCTTCTCAACGTCGCATTTCACGCGCCCACGGGCTAAAATGCCGCGCGCAAACTTTAATCAACCCAAAACCTGGATTTTTCCTCATGAAAACCGCACAAGAATTCCGCGCCGGCAACGTCATGTTGATTGACGGCAGCCCCTGGGTCGTCCTCAAGGCCGAGTTCAGCAAATCGGGCCGCAACTCCGCCATCGTCAAGATGAAGCTCAAAAACCTGCTCTCCGGCACCAGCACCGAGACCGTGTACAAGGCTGACGACAAGTTCGAACAAGTCGTCCTCGACAAGAAAGAATGCACCTACAGCTACTTCGCCGACCCGCTCTACGTGTTCATGGACGAAGACTTCAACTCCTACGAAGTCGAAAAAGACAACCTCGGCGACACCCTCAACTACATCGTTGACGGGATGGACGACAAGGTTGAAGTGACTTTCTACGACGGCAAGGCCATTTCCGTTGAGCTGCCCAACACCATCGTGCGCGAAGTCGCCTACACCGAACCCGCCGCACGCGGCGACACCTCCGGCAAAGTCATGAAGCCCGCCAAACTGGCCAACGGCCATGAAATCCAGGTAGCCGCCTTTATCGAAATCGGCGAGAAAATCTCCATCGACACCCGCACCGGCGAATTCCGCTGCCGTGCGTAAGCTGATCTAAGTAGATGCTGACTTATTCCATCCATGGGATAAATCAGCTCGCTTATCGCGGTACACTCCCGCGATAAGCTCTCACGAATCAAAGACTTCCGTCTTTGGCCGTGTTGGGGCATCCTGCCCCAAGCGGGAAACGCTGAATACATCAGCGTCTCCCTAGCCAATCACGCCAAAGCCCTGCCTGTGCATAGCCCGGCGGGGCTTTTTTACGCTCAAAACTTGCTGAAAGCAGCCTCGTAATGCCATTCTCATGCCCACACTTCCCACAACGGAACCCACCGCTTTGAACACGCTTTTCGGCGCCTTGCGCGCTTCGTTATTCAATCTTGGGTTGTGGCTGATCCTGTTGGCCTATCTGCCCGTCATCGCTGTAGCGGCGCTCACCCCCGCGCCTTTGCGTTACCGTTTGATGCGCCCGTGGAACTGGATGGCGGTACACTGGCTGCGCATCACGTGCGGCATACGCTGGAGCATCGAAGGCGAGATTCCGAAGGATGGGCTCGGCGGCGTGGTGCTGGCCAAGCATCAATCCACCTGGGAGACCTTTATCTTCCCCGTGCTGTTTGACGGCCCGGCCTTCGTGCTCAAGCGCGAGCTGATGCGCCTGCCGATTTTTGGCTGGGGGCTGGCCGTGAACCAGCCGATTGCCATCGACCGCAGCGCCGGACGCGACGCCCTGCGCCAGTTGCTTGAGCAAGGAAGCGAACGCCTGAAACAAGGTCGCTGGGTCATTATTTTTCCCGAGGGCACGCGCACTGCCGTGGGTGAACGCGGCAAGTACAAGCCAGGTGGCGCATTGCTGGCCGTGCAAAACGGCGCGCGCGTGCTGCCGATTGCGCACAACGCCGGTTGCGCTTGGCCGCGCGGCGCATTCATCAAAACCCCTATGACCATCACCTTACGCATCGGCCCGCTGATCGAAACCGAGGGGCGCAAGGCCAGCGAAATCAACCAGCAGGTGGAGGACTGGATCGAGGCACAAATGGCCACCCTGCCCTGTCCCTCCAGAAATATCGCACCATGAATGCCTCCCCGGTCAACCTGTTGTATCGCGAGATTGGCGTACAGATCGGCCAGGCCACGGGCAAACCCTTCCATGCGCGCCATCCGCATCCGCGCGGCGGCGGCTGCATCAGCGAAGGTCTGGTGCTGGAAGATGGCGCACGCCGTTTTTTTATCAAGATCAACCAAGCCGAGCGCCTGCCTATTTTCGAAGCCGAAGTCGCCGGTCTGCGCCTTTTGGCCGCAAGCCAGACCCTGCGCGTCCCCGAGCCCGTGCTCTGCGGCACGGCAGGCGCTGCCGGTTCGCAACACGCCTTTATCGTGCTCGAATACCTGGCGCTCGTGGACAGCGACGCCCCCGAACGCCTTGCGGAACAGCTTGTCGCCCTGCACCAGCACAGTAGCGCCCCCCATCATGGGTACTTTGGTCTGCGCCACGACAACTTCATCGGCACAAGCGTGCAGCACAACACGCCACATAGCGACTGGATCAGCTTCTGGGCAAACTGCCGCCTCAGCCCCCAACTCGAATGCGCCCGCCAGCACGGCCTGGCGCCCGCCACGCTCGCGCTCGCCGAAGAACTGCTCGCTGCGCTGCCGCAGTTTTTCACCGACTACCAGCCCAAGCCCAGCCTACTGCATGGCGATTTATGGGGCGGCAATTACGGCTATGTCATCAACGAGGGCGCGACTCAACCCGAGCCGGTGATTTTCGACCCGGCGACGTACTACGGCGACCGTGAAACCGATATCGCCATGACCGAGCTGTTCGGCGGTTTTCCCCCGCGCTTCCGCCAGGCTTATGAAGCCGCCTGGCCGCTGGACGCAGGCTTTGGCGTGCGCCGCCAGCTCTACAACCTCTACCACGTCCTCAACCACTTCAACCTGTTCGGCGAGGGCTACGCCGCACAGAGCCAGCGCCTGATCCTGCGCCTGTTGAGCGAAGTCCGCGCATGAGAATAATTCAGGACTTGCGCAAAAGTGTCCCGGCAAGGCAGAGCGCCGAAGACAGTACACTTTGGTACGGCGAGGCGCTTGAACGCCGCCGGGGCGGTTTTGCGCAAGTCCTGATTGATCCCGACTGGCCGCGACCGCCTGGAGTTCATGCCATCCAAACCACCCGCCAGGGCGGCGTTAGCCTTGCGCCTTACACCGCGCTGAATCTCGCCGCCCATGTGGGTGATACGCCGACGTATGTGCAGGAAAACCGTCGTCTGCTGCGCGAGCATCTGGCGCTGCCGTCTGAGCCATTGTGGCTGGAACAGGTGCATGGCATCGAGGTTCATCAGGCGCGCCATGCTGAATCCCTCAGCCAGCCGCCGCGCGCCGACGCCGCCTACACCGACCAGCCCGGTATTGTTCTGAGCGTACTTACCGCCGATTGCCTGCCCGTGCTGTTTGCATCGCAGGACGGCGAGGAAATCGCCGCCGCCCACGCAGGCTGGCGCGGCCTGCTTAACGGGGTGCTGGAAGCGACGCTGGGCGCATTCAAAAGCCCGCCCGGGCAAATTACCGCCTGGTTCGGCCCGGCCATCAGCCAAGCGGCATTTGAAGTGGGCATTGATGTACGTGACGCATTTATCCACGACGCCCCCGAAGCGCACAGAGCCTTCATACCCGCGAATCGCCCCCGACATTGGCAGGCCGACCTGTATGCACTCGCCCGCTTGCGCCTTCACGCCCTGGGCGTCATGCAGATTTTTGGCGGCAAGCTGTGCAGCTACAGCGACCCGGAAAATTTTTACTCCTACCGCCGAGCAACGCCCACCGGACGCATGGCCAGTCTGATTTGGAGAAGCTAAAACCAATATTTGCCGCAGAGGGCGCAGCGCTCTCCGCGCCCACATAACGTATGGTTTTCACCTCAGAGAACTCTGTGGCTAAAAATGAATTCCCCCGCAAAGTCATCAATCTGACACTGTTTTCTGTAATATCGAGCGCCTCACTTCTGGAAAACCCTTTATGAACAACCACCACTGGAAACTTCTTACCCTCGTTGGCCCTGACCGCCCCGGCATCGTCGCCGCCGTTTCCCGCGTACTGCTTGGCGCGGGCGCCGAACTGGGTGAAGCCTCGATGATGCGCCTCGGCGGCCTGTTCACCATCATGCTCATGGTCGGACTGGAGGGCGACGGAGTCCACCTTAAAGGCCTGCTCGAATCCGTACGCAACGAGTACAAGCTGCGGGTGCATGTGGACGAGCTCAATGCCGGACTGCATCGCCGCATCGAGCCGGATGCGCGCATCACGGTGTATGGCGCCGACCGCACAGGCATTGTGTTCGAGGTTACCGATGCCCTGGCGCAGGCGGGTTTAAGCATTACCGATCTGCGCTCGGATGTGGCAGGCAGCGAGGACAAGCCGATTTACATCATGAGCATCGAAGGGGTCGCGCAACAGGGCTTTGCCGCGCTGGAGCAGGCGCTCGGCAACATCCCCGGCGACATGCGCGTTACCCTTGAACCGATTGAACTGATGCGAGGCTGACATGGCCTTGCGCGATATTGTTCTCTATCCCGATAACCGCCTGAAAACCGTGTGCTCACCCGTCGAACGCTTCGACGCCGAACTGCGCGACTTCGTCAATGACCTGCTCGACACCTGCGCCAGCGGCCCCGGCGCCGTCGGCATTGCCGCACCGCAAGTCGGCTTGTTGCAGCGTATCTGCATTGTGGACGCCACCCGCGCGCGCAAGCCGGTCGCCAATCACGGCAAACTGATTCTGGTAAATCCGGAAATCACCGCCTGGGAGGGCTTTGCCGTGGGTCGTGAAGGCTGCCTATCCGTGCCCGACTACACCGGCAACGTCGTACGCGCCGAAAAAATCCAGCTGCGCGCCCATGATATTGACGGCAATCTGCTGAGCTTCGAAATGGAAGGCTACGAAGCGCGCATTGCGCAACACGAAATCGACCACCTCGACGGCATTCTTTTCCTCGATCGCCTGATTAGTCGCGGTGCGGATCTGTTTCAGCGTAAACCGGCTAAAGGGAAGGCGGACTAGCGGCTGCTGAAACGTGGCATGGATGCCCCGCACGCCACACAAGGGATTGATTTGCCGCTTTCAAGTCCAGGCTCGATAGGGCTCGTGAGCCACGACGCCGTCTACACCCCATAGGCCGCGCGATACTGCTCAACCGCCTGCAGGGCGGCGGCATATTTCGGCTCACTGCGTAACAAATCAATCAAGTCACTCACGCCCGCCAAGGGCAAAGCCTGCAAGGCATAATCACGCTCCAGCTCCTGCACGGCAGACAATTCACCCTGCCCGCGCTCCTGACGATCCAGCAGCACAGCCACGGCCACAGGCTGCGCACCTGCGGCCTGCAAAATCGCAATCGACTCACGCATGGCGGTTCCTGCGGTCATGACATCGTCCACCATCAACACCCGCCCTTGTAGCGGCGCACCGACGATACTGCCGCCCTCACCGTGCGCCTTGGCCTCCTTGCGGTTAAACGCCCAGGGCACATCCACACCATGCTGCTCGAATAGCGCCATCGCCGTGGCCGCCACCAGCGGAATGCCCTTGTAGGCTGGGCCGAACAGCATATCGAATTCAATGCCGGACTCGACGATGCGCGCTGCATAAAAACGCCCGAGGCGGCTTAACGCCTCACCGCTGTTAAACAATCCCGCATTGAAGAAATAGGGGCTGACGCGCCCGGATTTGAGTGTGAACTCACCAAAACGCAGCACTTCGCGCGCAAGCGCAAAATGCAAAAATTCCTGGGAAAGCTGAGACATACGAAAAGCGCCCGACCTAAATTTGGAGAAACGGGCGCATTCTAACAGCCTGTCGAAACTACTTCTTCAAGCTGTCGCGGATTTCCCGCAGCAACAAGATCTCTTCGGAAGGCGTCGGCTCAGGCGCGGGCGCAGCCTCCGCCCTGGCTTCATCCTGACGGCGAAGCCTGTTCATAAGTTTAATCACCACAAAAATTGCAAAGGCGATAATGGTGAAATCCACCATCGACTGAATGAACACGCCGTAATTCAGCGTCGCAGCACCCGCCGCCTTGGCCGCTGCGACTGTCGCGTAGTCCTTGCCGTCCAGTGCAAGGAACAGATTGTTGAAGTTGATGCCGCCCAGCAGCAGGCCAATCGGCGGCATGATCAGATCACGCACCAGCGAATCGACAATCTTGCCGAACGCGGCGCCAATAATGACCCCTACAGCCAGGTCAAAAGCATTGCCCTTGACGGCAAACTCACGAAACTCCTTAAGCAGACTCATGCGCGCATCCTCCGAATGTAAGTTCACATGACAGCAGCCCCTCCGCCGCACCTGCCTTACAGTACAATAAGGCGATGATTTTTTTCCATTGAAGGAATGCGCCCATGAAAATCCTCGTGATCGGCTCCGGTGGCCGCGAACATGCTCTGGCCTGGAAACTCGCCCAATCACCCCGCGTCACTCAGGTCTTTGTCGCTCCCGGCAATGCCGGCACGGCGCATGAAGCAAAGTGTACGAACATCGCCATTAGCGCCACTGACATTTCTGCGCTGTTCACCTTTGCCAAGGATCACGCCATCGACCTGACCGTGGTCGGCCCCGAAGCGCCGTTGGCCGCTGGCGTAGTGGATAGCTTCCGCGATGGCGGTCTGCGCATCTTTGGCCCGACCCGCGATGCCGCTCAACTGGAAAGCTCCAAGGCGTTCGCAAAAGACTTTCTCGCCCGTCACCGTATCCCTACCGCGCAATATCGTGTGTTTACCGAGCTGCAACCCGCTCTGGATTATTTAAGCGACCACGGCGCGCCGATCGTCATCAAGGCCGACGGCCTGGCGGCGGGCAAGGGCGTGGTCGTGGCCATGAGCACGCAAGAGGCTGAAGACGCTGTGCGCGACATGCTCGGCGGCCAGTTCGGTCAGGCTGGCGCACGTGTGGTGATCGAAGAGTATCTGGACGGCGAAGAAGCCAGCATCATCTGCATGGTGGATGGACAGAACATCCTCTCCATGGCCACCAGCCAGGATCACAAACGCCGCGACGACGGCGATCAGGGGCCGAACACCGGCGGCATGGGTGCCTACTCGCCCGCCCCGGTGGTTACGCCGGAACTGGAAGCTCGCATCCTGCGCGAAGTGCTGGAACCCACGGTGCAAGGCATGGCGCTTGACGGCCAGCCCTACACCGGTTTTCTCTACGCCGGCATCATGATCGACACAAGCGGTGCGCCCAAAGTGCTCGAATTCAACTGCCGCTTTGGCGACCCGGAAACCCAGCCGATCATGCTGCGCCTGCAAACCGATCTGGTCGACTTGCTTGAAGCAGGCATCGACGGCAAGCTCAATCAGGTCGGTGCAGCCTGGGATGCACGCGTGGCACTTGGCGTGGTCATGGCGGCGGCGAATTACCCGGCCACCCCGCGTCTTGGCGATGTGATTTACGGCCTGGATACGCCTCTGCCGAGCCACAGCAAGGTGTTCCATGCCGGAACTGCGCAAAATGCCGATGGTGCCGTCGTGACCGCCGGCGGGCGCGTGCTCTGCGTCACCGCGCTAGGCAGCACCACCCATGAGGCACAGCAACACGCCTACGCCGCAGCGACACACATCCATTTTGAGGGTGGTTTCTATCG
>CALKWL010000302.1 GCA_938004235.1 uncultured Gammaproteobacteria bacterium | reverse complement strand
ATGCATGATGGCGTAACTGCTCGGCTTTGTCATTGGGCAAAAGAAGCGCTACGACATCGTGTACATGTCCATTGACACCGCGCTTGAATCCGGGGTTGAGGCGGTATAGGTCGGCTTCGCTCATGGATACGGCGCTGGCGATTTTGGACAGATCCAGCGGTCTGTCGAAGCTGATCTGGGTGAAGGCCGGGCTATCTTTAACACGGTGCGGCGTCAGTCCGCAGCTTTCGGGGGCGTGGAACATGCGCACCAGAGCCAGTAGGCGCGGAACATAGTGTTCGGTCTCGTCGGGCAGGTCGAGCGACCAGTAGTCCGTCGGCTCGCCTTTGGCCTGGGCGCGTTGAATGGTGCGGCTGACCGTGCCTTCGCCTGCATTGTAGGCGGCGAGGGTCAGCGCCCAGTCGCCGTTGAACATGGTGTTGAGGTATTGCAGGTAATCGAGGGCAGCCTGGGTGGAGGCCTGAATATCGCGGCGACCGTCGTACCACCAGTTTTGCTTCAATCCGTAATGTGTGCCAGTGCTGGGAATGAATTGCCATAGCCCGGCGGCTTGCGAGCGCGAGGTGGCTTGGGGTTGATAGGAGCTTTCCACGATGGGCAGCAGGGCGAGCTCCATCGGCATACCGCGCTCACGCAGCTGCTCGACGATAAAGAACAGATAGGGCTCGGCGCGTTGGGTGACGCGTTCCAGTTGATCCAGGCGTGCCTGGTAAAAAAAGACTTCCGCATCAATGCGCTCGTTTTCAATGGAGTGCATGGTGAAGTCCTTGGCCAGACGGGTCCACAGGCCGTAGTCCGGCCTGGAGGCTGTTTTGTCGCCAGGCGGTGGAGTTTGGGCGGAAGGGAGTCGGTACAACGCCTCGTGGTTGGCCTGTTCTTCGGCGAGGTTGCCTTCGTCGCGCGTGTCCATTTGCGCGCAACCTGAAAGGGTGAGCGCGAGCACGCCGAACATGAGGAAAAACAGGCGCATGGATACCGTGGGCTCAAGTAATTGTAAAGGAGCATCGTACCGGTGAGGCAGGGGCGAGGCAAGATTTTGCGGGGCTGGCAGCCTGTCGGACTTTAGATAGCGTTGTCACAACCTCATACCGCGTTTGAACATTCAGATGTTATGCGTCGAAGCATGATGGTGTGGGAGCGCCGTCTCGGCGCGAAAAGCCATGCCAAAATCTTCGGCTCGGGACAAGCCTCTTACAGAACAACACCGCAGCATGTCGAGAACAACTCCGCCTTCATGACGACAGCGTCTAAAGTCCGACAGGCTGCCAGGCTCATGCCGGTTGGCGGTCGAAAGCATCTTTCCATGCCCGCACTTGGGCGAAGACATCGGCGGGTTGAGTGAGCGGGCTCTGGGCATGGCGTTCTGCGTTGTGCAGCAGTTCGGTTTGATCCCAGCGCAGGAAGGGGTTGGTGGCTTTTTCCAATGCCAGCGTGCTTGGAATCGTCGGTTCGTTGCGTGCACGCAGTTCATGCGCGGAGGTGATGCGAGCGCGGATGGCGGCGTTTTGCGGTTCGGCCAGCACAGCAAAGCGCAGGTTGTCTTCGGTGTATTCATGGCCGCAGTAGATTTGTGTCGTATCGGGCAGGGCGCGGATTTTTTCCAGTGAGCTTTGCATCTGCTGTGGTGTGCCTTCGAACAGTTTGCCGCAACCTGCGCCGAACAGGGTGTCGCCGCAAAACAGCACGGGCGGCGTGGTGGGGCTAAAGTAGGCCAGGTGGTCGAGGGTGTGGCCGGGGACGGCGATGATCTGCCAGCGTCCCAGGCCAGCGGCGCTCAGGTCGAGGGTGTCGCCGTCGTGTTGAGCATGGAGTTCGATTTCGCGCATCTGCGAGCCATAGACCGGGCAGGCGTAGCGCTGGCGCAGGGCTTGCGCGCCGCCAATATGGTCATCATGGTGGTGGGTCAGCAGAATGGCTTTCAGCTTGAGGTGTTGCGATTCAAGCGCCTCAATGACCGGCTCGGCCTGACCGGGGTCGATGACAGCGGCGTTTTCGCCTGCGACCAGCAGCCAGATGTAGTTGTCTTCAAATGCGGGAATGGGGTGGATGTGCATGGTATTAAGCCGGGTATGAATATGTGCGTTGGATGAAAAAGTGCAGCGAAAGTTTAGGTGAAGCGCCGGATGGCTCCAAGCGCAGTGGTATGCCGCTCTGGTTGGCGGCGCTGGCGTTGTTGGTGGGGATTGCGTCGGCGCTGGCGTTTCCGTGGCTGGCTGAACGGCTGGTCTGGCTTGTGGGGGCGGCTGTGCTGCTGGCGGCGGGGGCGTGGTTTTTCCCGGCGCAACGCGGCGTTTGGTTATTGTTTGTGTGGTTGGTTTTGGGCATGGGATGGGGCGCTTGGGCGGTGCATGATCTGCGTGAGGGCTGGCTGAGTCCTGAGCTTGAAGTGCAAACGCTTGCGTTTGATCTGCGTGTGCTGGGCTTGCCGGAAGCGGAAGCGGAGGCGCATGGCACGGCGTTTGTCGCCGAGGTTGTGCATGCGCCGCCGCAGGTTGAGCGTTTTCCCAGACGATTGCGCCTGCATTGGTATGAGCAGCCGCCGGTGCTGAAGCCGGGTGAGGTCTGGCGGGTGACGGCACGCCTGAAGCGACCGCACGGTACGCTCAACGGGGTGGGCATGGATTATGAGGCCTGGCTGTTTCGGCATGGGGTGCAGGCGACAGGCGCGGTAGCCTCAGGGGAGCGAGTCGCCGAGCCGACGTCCTGGAGCGTGGATGCGTTGCGCTGGCGGGTGCGCGACAGGCTGGTGACGATGATGGCGGGTGAGCCTTCGGCGGGGCTGGTGTTGGGCTTGGTGCTGGGGGATCGTTCGCTGATGACGCAGGCGCAGTGGGAGGTGCTGCTGGCCACGGGCACGAACCATTTGCTGGCGATTTCCGGGCTGCATGTGACCATGATCGCCGGGATGGTGTGGTGGGCGCTGGCCTGGGCGTGGCGGCGGGTTCCCTGGTTGGCGCTGCGCCTGCCCGCACACCTGGCCGGAGCGCTTGCGGGCGTGCTGGCCGCCTTGGGATACAGCCTGCTGGCCGGCTTTTCCGTGCCTACGCAGCGCACCTTGTTCATGTTGCTGGCGCTGGTGCTGGCGGTGCTGTTGCGGCGGGAGCTGGTGGCGCGTGATGTTCTGGGGCTGGCGCTGCTGCTGGTGCTGCTGTGGGATCCGCTCTCGTTGCTGGATGTGGGCTTCTGGCTGTCGTTCGCGGCGGTGGGGGTGTTGATTTATGCGGGAAGCGCCAGGGTGCAGCGTCCTCCGTGGTGGCATGAGCTTGGCAGGGCGCAGTGGGCGGTGTTTATCGGTCTGATGCCGCTGACGCTGTGGCTGTTTCAGCGTGGCTCCTTGCTCAGTCCGCTGGCAAATGCGCTGGCGATTCCCTGGGTGAGCTTGTGGGTCACGCCGTTGGCGCTGCTGGGGACGCTGTTGAGTTACCTCTGGACACCGTTGGGCGAGGGGATGTTATGGCTGGCCTTGCGCTCGCTGGATGGGCTGATGTGGCTGTTGGCGCAGATGACCCGCTGGCCGGGGGCGTTGTGGTTTCCGCCCGCTCCGGGGATAGGGGCGATTGTGCTGGCCTTGTTTGGGGTGGGATGGCTGTTGGCGCCGCGCGGGATGCCGCTGCGTTTTTTGGCGCTGCTGCTGTTTTTGCCTGTGTTCCTGCCGCGCCTGGAGCAGCCCGCGTCGGGTGATGTGTGGCTGGACTGGCTGGATGTCGGGCAGGGGCAGGCGGTGCTGGTGCGCACGCATGGGCATCAGATGCTGTATGACGCGGGGCCGGTGAATTATGGCGGACGCGATGCGGGCAAGGAGGTGGTGTTGCCCGTATTGCGCAGTCTTGGGCTGAATCATCTGGATGTGATTTTGCTGAGCAATGCGGATCGTGACCATGCCGGTGGGACAGATGCTGTGCGCGCTGGGGTGGGCGTGGGCGGCACCTGGTCAGGAGGGGAGCAGGTGGATGGAGCGGCTCCCTGTCGGCAGGGCTTGCACTGGGCGTGGGATGCGGTGAGCTTCAAGGCGCTGCATCCGGGAAGCGGCTTTGTCAGTGACAAGGATAACGATTGGAGCTGCGTGTTGAAGATTGATGCACCGGGCGGGCGGGTGCTGTTGACCGGCGATATCGAGTATCGCGCGGAAATGGCCTTGCTGGCTTCGGGGGAGGATCTGCGTGCAGAGGTGATGCAGGCGCCGCATCACGGCAGTAAGACCTCGTCGGATACGCGCTTGCTGGCTGCCGTTGCCCCGCAGATTGCGCTGGTTTCAGCCGGTTATCGCAATCCGTTTCGACATCCGCGCCCTGAAATCATGGCGCGCTATGCGCAGCATGGGGCGGCGGTGTTCGATACGCCGTCATGCGGGCGGATTCAGTTGCGTTTGAGATCGGAAGAGCGTCGTGTAGGGAAAGAGTGTAGATCTCGGTGGT
>CALKWL010000301.1 GCA_938004235.1 uncultured Gammaproteobacteria bacterium | reverse complement strand
ACCGAGATCTACACTCTTTCCCTACACGACGCTCTTCCGATCTAAGGAAAACACCGCCAAGCTGGCCAAGGAGCGCTTGCAAATCATCATTGCACACGAGCGTGCGCAAAACCGTCCAAGCCACGAATTCCTCCCCAAGCTGGAAAAGGAGTTGCTTGAGGTTATCCGCCGCTATGTGCAAATCAGCGATGACGCCGTCAAGGTCAAACTTGACCGTGATGGCGATGTGGATGTGCTTGAGTTGAACATCGTTTTGCCGGAGCAGATCGCCAAGGAATAATGCGAATGCTGAACCTGGTCTGGATGCGGACAGCGTAAGTCATGCCGACATTCCCCCCGCCTGAACAACAAAATGCCGCCTGGCAACGCCTGGACACTTGGCTTTGGGTCGCCCGTTTTTACAAGACTCGTAACCTCGCCAAAGAAGCCGTCGAAGGCGGAAAGATCAAGCTTAACGACCACGCGGCCAAGGCGGCATCACGCGTCAAAGTGCATGACATGCTGCATATCAATCGCGCGGGTGAAATCTGGTGCATCCACGTCCTTGGTTTGAACGATCAACGCAGACCCGCCAGCGAAGCTGAAGCGCTCTATGCCGAAGACGAGGCCAGCAAAATACGTCGCTTGCACGAACGCGAATTGCGCCGACTCAATACCATCGAACAAAGCCATCAACGCCCTAGCAGCCATGCGCGTGAGCTGTTGCGGCGCCTGCGCGGAAAGGCCTAGGAGTCTGTCGAGCTTTTCCTGGCGCTTTTACGTCGCAACCACAAAAGGAAACTGCCGCTGACCACGAGCAGCAACATCCCGATGGCAACCGCGTCCATGAAATAAACGCCAATCTTGCCTGCAATGCGCCCGCTGTGCAGATCCAAAATCACACGCTCCAGATCAACGCCTTCGCCCTGATACGCGTTACGGATGACCTGCGCCAATGCCTCGGGCAAGACATGACCACCTTGTTCCCATCTCACTCTCTCCGGCACAGGCTGAACAGGCTCGAAGGCGCTCATGTCCCGGTTAAGCTGCAACCTCGGCTGTGATGCCCCGAAATCCAGAACCACGTTATCCGCATACGCGCCCACGCGCACCAGTGTGCGCTGCTCCGGGTAATCGAGTCGATCAATCAGCGTCCCGTCGGTCGCCAGCAGATTTAAGCGCTCCGCCGTTGCCACAAGCACGATGCCATTGACATCCAATGCGCCATGAATCCGCTGCGTCGCAGGCACATCCAGCGGGAGGCCATCACAAAACTGACGTCCGGCCCACACACTGAGCCAGTGTCCGCCGACTGGGTAAGCCGCCGTGCACTCAGGCGCTTGCACGCCGTAAAGCGCATTCAGCAGAGGGTGATGCAGATGAGTTTTCTTCAGCCCAAGCTCGCTGGTGTGGTTCAGCAGCAGGCCGGTCACCGCCAGAATCACCGCAAACACGCCGAGCACGGCACCAAAACGGCGATGCAAGGCGCTGAACGTATGGTTTTTATTGATTTTGAGCATGAGCCGTCTTGTCGAGAAACAATGCAAGCCGCGCCATGCGCTCATAAGCCTGAACAGACAAAGTCGCGCCGGTAATACCGTCCACGCTGCGATCCAGGAACAACTGATCGGTCAGCCCCGCGCCCGCAAACCGTTCGCCAAAGGAAGGAAACTTGATTTCCCAACCTCTGCTTTCACGAAATATCAACACCTTGGAGCGCTCAATACGCTGGTCGCGGACCACAAACCCCAGGGTGATGTATTCGTCCTTACCGATATCTTCCAAAATCCAGAGCGTCGATACGCCATTGAGCCAATATTTAATACGCAAGGTTGGGTAATTGCGCCCCAGTATGGTTTGAATCGCGCGCTTAGTGTCGGCGTTGACCCAAAGGGACTGCGGTGCATCAACGCGCCCCCCGTTCTCGCTCACAAAGGCTTCCGGGGTCTGGTACACATCGGCAAGCAGGGGCGGGGCCAAAAACGCCAGCAAAAGCCCTAGCGCCATGGGCAATATCTCTCCACGTTTCAAAACAGAGCCTCTTAAAGCGTCCCCAGGAAGGCCAGGAGCGCATCCCGATCCGCCTTGGGCAGAGTGCGGAACACTTCCTTGCTGGCCTCGGCCTCGCCGCCGTGCCAGAGAATGGCCTCTTCGATGCTGCGCGCCCGGCCATCATGCAGGAACCCCGCCAAGGGGTTGACCGTGAGCGTCAGCCCCAGCCCCCAGAGCGGACGGGTTTTCCACTCACGCCCATTCGCCTGGAAATCGGGGCGATTGTCCGCCAGCCCTTCGCCCATGTCGTGCAACAGCATGTCAGTGAACGGGTAGATGGTCTGGTTTTCCACCTGCGGCACACTGACCCGACCGGAGGAGATCGGAAGAGCGTCGTGTAGGGAAAGAGTGTAGATCTCGGTG
>CALKWL010000300.1 GCA_938004235.1 uncultured Gammaproteobacteria bacterium | reverse complement strand
GGTAAAGATACCCTCGATAATTGGCCATACGGTTTGAATTGCTAACTGGATAGCAGGCCATACAGTGTCAACCCACCAGGTGCGCAGCGTTTGCAGGGCCAGAGGCACATTTACGGCTAACCAGTCCCATGCAGATTGCAGGAATGGCTGGATGAATGCCCAGACTGCGGCCGTTTTTTCTTGAATCCCGCCCCAATTCTCTCGCCACGCGACAACCAGAAGGCCAATGGCAGCAGCAACCGCGCCAATTGCAACAACAAGCGGGCCACCCAGAGCAGCTACAACAAACTCGACGATTCCGGTAATAACAGTCCAGCCTCCAAAGGCGGCGGCTATACCTGTTATGACTGTGTACCAATAAGAAATAAAACCAGCTACGGTCGAAATTATTGCGATCAATCCACCAATCCAGCCGACCACAGTGGAGATGATGGCAAACCCACCCAATGCGGTAACAACGCCTAAAATGACGTTGAAAATGGTTTCCTTGTTTTCCAACAAGAAATCAGCTATCGGCCGTAAGAACTCGCCCAACGGCTGCAACGCGGCTTTTACATCTAGGAAAAAGGTGTTGATTTTGGTGCTGATCGTGTCGAAGATGCCACCCCAGGTATTACCCAGTTCCTCGACCTCGCTTGTTAATGGTTCAAACTGTTCGCTCACCCGTTCAAATACGGAATCGAATTTTGAAGCGAATAGGTCGCCAGCATCGCCAACAGAAGCCAATGCTGGCTCAATCATGTCAGGGAGTTCGCTGAATGCCTTTCCTAATGAAGCGGCTGCGGTTTTACCAACATCTGCCAACTCATCCTTGAGTGATTCCAAGAGTTCAAGTTGGTCAGCGATCATTTGATTGTTTTCTTCCTGAACATCAATCAACGACTGCTGAGAGCCTGCCTGATCCTCTAGCTGATCCTGAACATCTTGAGCGGCGTCTAACTTGTCATTGGCAGCAGCAACCGCAGCAGCCTTCTCCGCTTCCGTAGCGCGGATCTGCTGCTCTAGCTCGATGCGCTGGGCTTGCATCATCAGCTGCTCGCGCTCACTATCTGTCAGGCGCTCTTCAGCCAGACGTTTGCGAATGCCAGCCAGCTCCTGCTCAGCATTAGCGCTCTCCTGTTTGTTGTTCAGTGCATCAAGTTGCGCATTGAGAGGAGATAGCAAATCATCGTACTGTTTAGTTACCTTGTTGACTTCAGCTTGAGCTGCAATCACAGCCTCATTGGCAGCCTGAAGCTGGAAGAGGGTGGTAACGTAGTTGCGAATGGCACCATCGGTGATGCCGGCGCTATTGAATATGCCATCGAGAGCAGACTGGCTGACGCTCCCGAATTGCCGCATCTGGCTAACAGCCTCAGCAACGGCCGTGCGCGCACCCATAACCCGAGGAATTAAGTCAGCTTCTGGAACCTGGTCGCCCAAGCTGCGTAAGAAACCTTCAACCGTGTTGGCAATTTCATCAAATATGGAAAAATCGCCATCCCCCCAGCCATCCATGTAGGCCGTCATCGCGCCGGCACCCCATTCATCTAGTTTGGGCAACAACTTCGGGGGAGAGCCGGGTTTCAGCCAATACGAAATAATTTGCCCGATTTGATTCAGCACAGAAATAACGGCCGATGCCGCAGCAGCCATACCAGCAGCCAGGGAAACGATGATGTTTTCACCCCAGCTACCCGAATTGCTTGCCAGCGCATCAAAGTTCACCCCCATGCCACGCGCCAGGGCTTTTATAAAATTGACGCCAATCTGCACGAGGTTTCGGAGTATGGCCGCAATACCTGCGCCAATTTGCAGCAGGTTGGGTAATACACGCCTGAAGCTAGACACAATCTCTGTGGCCAGGGGTATCATTTTGGAGCCGATTTCGGTGGCGGCATCCACCACCATAGCTCGCACACCCCGCAACTGGTTAGCAAAGGAATCGCTGGTACGGGCAGCATCACCCATTGCATCGCTGGCCTGCTCCTGAATGGCAATCATGACGGCCGTAGCCCGTGTGGCCCGGTCCATCGCATCACCCTGTTGGATAAGGCCATGCGTCAAGGCAATGTTTTGCAGAGCGGTCTCGCGTACATCAATACCGTATTTCTGCATAGGCTCTGACGAGCCAGCCAAAGCACTGTTGATGTCTAGAATTACTTGCGCGTCTGCGACGTTGAAAAATGAGGATAGGTCGGCACCGGCCTGGGCGACATTGGCTGCATAATCTGCGGCCTGCTGCTCACCAAAGCCCATAGCCTTAGTCATGGCAATGGTGCTGCTCACGCCTTGAGCCATCTCGAACCGGCTGCGGTTGGTGGCTTCTGCAATGCGGTCTATGTTGGCTGCAAAATCGTCTGCGGCTGCGCCGAGTGAGTTGCGGATAAGGCTGGCCGTTTCCTGGGCATCACTACCCATACCGATAACGGCCGAGCCATACTGTTTAACTGCGTTGATTCCAGACTGGATAATCTTTACTGTGGCAGCTATGCCGATTCCGGCTAATGTCAGCCTGCCTAATGCACGAGTGGCCTGCCCTACGGTGTCCTGAACACCGGAGCCGTCCAGTATGATTTTGCCGTGGGCGCTCCCTAGCTCTACTGTCATTATCGTTTTGCCATTTGACCCAAAGAGAGCCAGTCGCTACGCGTTGCTTGCCGAGAACCGGCGCGTCCAGATCGTTTGTTTTTCAGCGGTTTCTTGTTAACCTGTATGTTGCCGCTGCTGCTACCAGAGCCGGATCTATCTTCTTCAGCTCTGCGTTCCTCGTAGGCACGCTGCTCAGCACGAGACCCTAATATCAGAACGCAAGCGTCAAGATTTAATGCGGCTATCTCGTCATCAATCCCTACCAACTCACTTGGTCTTTTTCCGTACCCGCTTGCGAGGTGGTGTAGGATTTCCATTTGGACCGTGTTGGCCACGAAAAGGCTTGAGCGCGTTTGTTGCGCTCAATACCTTGCCCATCACATAAATCTTGTCGCCAACCTCATCGTCAAATTCAGATAAAGCCAACACGTTTGCTGCCAAATCGGTGGCCTTGCCGATTTTTGGTGAAACCATTGCGGCACAGAACACAGCATCAATAAGCTGGCCATACTGATCGATGTTTTGCATCACTTCTTCCAGATCGATCTCGATATCGCCTTTCTTTTCCAACTCCGCGACCAGTGTCAGCGGTAGGTGTCCACCAAAAGCTAGGCTTTCGATGGACACTTTCTTTTTGAGTTGCACTGCCAAGCCAGATGGCAGCGTGTCTGGTACGGTGTTTTTGGCTTTGCGTTCTAGCCATTCCGCAGTAGATGCAGGTTGGACCTGAGTGTCTACGGTCTCTAAATCGCTCATTTCTTATTCCCCTTTCTTGTCAATCGGATAATTAGGAAGCCGGTACGGCCGTAGCGGTCTCGTGCTGTGCCGTCTTGATCACGCCATTGGAGCCATCATCAAAACATTCAGCTTCAAATTCGTTCATGCGGAAATTGCCATTTTCTAGTTTCATGAAGCCAGGCATCCCGCTTAATTTGACCTTGTGGCAAAGCAGGTGTATGTCGCCGGACTCTTCATCTAGCGCCTGGGCGTAAAACTTGAAATACGGGAGCCGCAGACCGGCATTGAGTTGAATTGTGGTAACTTCGTTGGGGGTTGAACCGGTTGTGGATAAGGAAACGCCCAACATGATTGCTAGTGCGGCAGCAGAGAACTGACCGCCACTAAATTTCAGTTGGCCACCAACGATGTACCAAAGGCCAGCTTTGTTGGAATCGTCACCCTTTAAGATGCCACCCTCCAGTTCGGGTACAAATTCTGCCGTAACGGCCGCTCCTAAATCTTCCTGTGTCGTGCCACCAATATTGGTGATCTTGATGTCGCGGCAGCCGTATACAACGTTGCCATAGGTTGGACTAGCCATTGTTCGCCTCCATTAGCTCTTTTGCTTGTTTAACCCAGGCCACAATCTCGCTTCGGCTGGCCCCGGTATTAGATCGGAAGAGCACACGTCTGAACTCAAGTCACGTCAGTCAATCTCGTAT
>CALKWL010000299.1 GCA_938004235.1 uncultured Gammaproteobacteria bacterium | reverse complement strand
AGAACAGAAACACGTTATGTCGGTTCAAATCCGGCCCGGCTGTCAGCTCAACGGAACGTCACCTCAGAGGCTAAATGAACAATGGCGTGACAGCCGGGAGAGACCGGCATTTAACAAACGAATACGGCGGCGGCGTGGAAAATCGCAGACACGCTATACGTAAATCCGTTTGCTGGCCCTGTGGGGCGTGGTGATGCTGGTCCTGTATTTGGGGCTGCATGATCGCCCTGCCGGTTGGCAGCAGTTGCAGCGGCAGCTTGACGCGCTGTGGGAACGGATGAATGACGAGTACGGCGGGAATCCGCCGATTAAGTGAGGGAATGATGGCGTCGGCGTACTACAACGAGATCGATCCCTTTGCCGCCAAATGGCTGCGCGAACTGATTAGGGCGGGACATATTGCGCCCGGCGATGTTGACGAGAGGAGCATTGAAGATGTCACTCCAAATGACCTTAAATCTTATACACAGTGCCACTTCTTTGCCGGAATCGGTGTCTGGAGCTACGCCTTGCGGCAAGCAGGGTGGCCCGACGACAGGCCGGTCTGGACAGGAAGCGCACCATGCCAACCTTTCAGCGCGGCAGGCAAAGGAGAGGGGTTTGCTGACGAGCGGCACCTGTGGCCGTCGTTCTTTTGGCTCATTAGCCAGTCAAAACCTAGCGTCATCTTTGGCGAACAAGTTAGCAGTAAGGACGGGCTTGCTTGGCTCGACGTTGTACAAGCTGACCTGGAAACAGCGGGTTACGCCGTTGGGGCGCTCGATTTATGCGCTGCGGGCTTCGGTGCCCCGCACAGGCGGCAGCGGCTTTACTTCGTGGCCGACGCCAACGGGACCAGCCCCGCACGATTCGGAGAACACAGCGGGGAGGGCACGTCCGAGAAAGGGGTGGAGTGTGGATTTGCCGATAGCAGCAAGTTTCGCGCACTGGCCTACCCCAAAGGCGAACGATTACACGGGCGGGAAGATTCCGCCAAACCGAGAGGGGGGCGCGGGGCTACAAACGGCCGCATCCTGGGCAACGCCAGCCGCAGCAGATTCGGTCGGCAGTCACGGGGGCGGACAGCATACCAGCCTCAGGACACAGGTCCAACAAACGGGTTCTGGGCAAACGCCGAATGGCTCCCCTGCACCGACGGAAAAGCGCGGGCAGTTGAACCCGGCTCATTCCCGTTGGCTGATGGGGCTGCCGCCAGAGTGGGACGACTGCGCGGTTATGGCAATGCAATCGTAAGGCCGCAGGCCGTTGAATTTATCAGAGCGTATACGGGTATATCTACCGGGAGGTAAATCAAATGGCAACTGAATGGGAACAAGTAAATCAAGAAGTTCTGGACATGGCGGAAAGGCTGATTGAGCGTCACCACGAGCATTTGCAGCAGGCGCGGATCGGCTTTTTGTTTCGGAGTGAGGCACCGAGCAGTAACGGCAAAGCCACGCTGGGCAAGGCGGAGAAGGTGAATAGTAAGTGGACCCCTCTTTTACAGGAGGAGTTGGACTTTGTGATCTGGCTGGCGGCTGATTATTGGTTTGATGTGCTGGACCCGCGCCAAAAGCGGGCGCTGCTGGACCATGAGTTGTGCCACTGTATCGGACGGCCGTATGAATGGAAGATTCGGCCGCATGATGTGGAGGAGTTTGCGGAGGTGGTGCAGCGTCACGGGATGTGGTCGAGTGACCTGAAGCGATTCGACCAGGCGGTGAATCAGATGCTGCTTCCGATTGGTGATGGGACGAACGGCCGTGTGACAGCAATTGGCGGGCCTGGGGTGAAGGAGGCGCGGGGTTTTGCCGAAGACCTGGTGGCCTTATCAAAGAGAGATGGCGCAACAATGGAAATCACCTCTGCCAAAACCGGTAAAGGGGTGCGTATTGATGCGGATGGTGTCACCCGTGTAGGTAGAGAAATCCCGTTTGACGCAGGGGAGCTGGACAATGAGTGAGCCAACACCGGAATACACGTCTGATGTGTTGACCCCGGAAATGCGGCATAAGTACCTGACGCAGGGTATGGGGTCGCATTTCTCCTCGTGGTTTACGGCGATGCAGGGGTATGTGCATGACCTAGCAACCCGTAAGGGATGGTGGCGGGAGGAGCGTGAAGACGGCACGGTGATCGCGCTGATTCACGATGAGGTGAGCGAATCACTGCGGGCGCTGCGCAATGGCGGCCGGCAGTACAGCGAGAAAATCCCCAACTTTTTAGAAATTGAAGAAGAGCTTGCCGACGTGGTGATCCGCATTATGGACTTTG
>CALKWL010000298.1 GCA_938004235.1 uncultured Gammaproteobacteria bacterium | reverse complement strand
TGAGCACCCTGAGTGCTTTGTCAAAAAACCGCGCAATCTTCCGGTACGCGACATTCGGTAAATTTCATGTCCATAATTTTTCGCAACGGCCTGTTGATTGCCCTGGTCGTCATCATCCTCGACCAACTCAGCAAACTCTGGGCAAGTAGCGTGCTCGGCTATGCCCAGCCGGTGCCGGTCTTTCCCGGCTTTAATCTGACCCTGATGCACAACCCCGGCGCCGCATTCAGTTTTCTGGGGGATGCCGGCGGTTGGCAGCGCTGGTTTTTCCTTGCGCTGGCCTTGGGCGTGAGCGGCTGGCTGGCACTTTGGTTGCGCAAGCTGGGCGAGGGTGAGCGCTGGATGGGCTTGGCGCTTGCCTTGCTGATTGGCGGCGCGCTGGGCAACGCAATTGACCGGGTTTATCTTGGTTATGTGATTGATTTTATTGACTGGTATTGCTGCGATTATCACTGGCCAGCGTTCAATATTGCGGATTCGGCCATTAGCGTTGGTGCGGTATTGCTGTTTATTCTGGTGTGGCGTGAAGACAAAAAAGAGGTGGCTTCATGAATACGATTCTTCCCGGTTGCAAGGTTAAGCTGGCGTTTGTTTTAAGCCTGCTGGATGGCACGGAGATTGATGCGGCAAGCGCGGATGAGCCGATGGAGCTGCTGGTGGGCGATGGCAGCATCAGCCCCGGTCTGGAGTTTGCCTTTCAGGGGATGCGTGCCGGTGAGTCCGGGCGCTTTGATATTCCGCCGGGCATCGCCTTTCCCATGCCGGATGCCGACAAGGTGTTTGTCCTGCCGCCCGAGGATTTTGACAGCGAGATCGTGCCCGAGATTGGGCAATTCATCGAATTTGATCTGCCGAGCGGTGAAACCACGGTAGCGCGGGTTTTGAAGATAAGCGAGGAGGGCATGGAGCTGGATTTCAATCATCCGCTCGCCGGGCTGCCGCTGGTTTTTGAGGTGCAGGTGATAGATGTTGCGTGCTGATCTGCAAGATTTTCCGCTGATTCAACTGGCCAATCCGCGCGGCTTTTGCGCCGGGGTGGATCGAGCCATCGAGATTGTCGAGCGCGCGCTGGAGTTGTTTGGCGCGCCGATTTATGTGCGCCATGAGATCGTGCATAACCGCTACATCGTGGACGATCTGAAAGCCAAGGGCGCGGTGTTTATCGAAGAGCTTGCCGATGTGCCGGATGGTGCCACGCTGATTTTCAGCGCGCACGGCGTGTCCAAGGCGATTCAAGACGCTGCTGCGGCGCGCGGATTGCGTATTTTTGACGCGACCTGTCCGCTGGTGACCAAGGTGCATCTGGAGGTCGCGCGTCATGCCAAGCAACGCCGTGAGGTGGTGCTGATCGGCCATGCGGGGCACCCTGAAGTCGAGGGCACGATGGGGCATTACGACGCGAGCCTGGGCGGGCGCATCCATCTGGTCGAGTCGGTGGAGGATGTGGCGAAGCTTGCGGTATCCGACCCCGAGAATCTGGCCTTTTCCACTCAGACCACGCTCTCCCTGGACGAAACCCAGGCGATTGTCGAGGCCTTGCGCGCACGTTTCCCTGCGATTGCCAGCCCGCGCAAGGATGATATTTGCTATGCCACCCAGAATCGCCAGGATGCCGTCAAGCAGTTGATGCAGGACTGCGATTTGCTGCTGGTGGTGGGCAGCAAGACTAGCTCCAACTCCAACCGCTTGCGCGAGATTGGTGAGCGTATGGGGGCACCCAGCTTTTTGATCGATGGCCCGCAGGATATTTGCCCTGAATGGCTGGTCGGCAAACAGCGTATTGGTCTGACGGCAGGTGCGTCGGCGCCGGAAATTCTGGTGCAGGCAGTGATTGCGCATTTGCGCGCCTGTTGTGATGCACAGGTGTTGCGCGAGGATGAGTCGGCGCGTGAGTCGGTGGTGTTTCCGATGCCGAGGGAGTTACGGAGGGAGTTGGGTTAGGGGCTATTTGTAATCCCTCATAAAAATGGGGGGTAGCCAGAGCGGCCAAAGCTAAGTCGCTATTGATTTGGCGTGTATAAATTTAAATCGTAGGTCAGACTTCAGTCTGACATGTCGTGCTAGCAGGTCGGCGTACATTCAAAGCAATTTCAGCGTCGACAACTGATTCCCCAGATGAGGGGCGACCATGAAGGTGTAAACCTCGTTTGAATGCTTTATGGGCGCTTCAAACTGTCCAATCCCACACGCCCCCTCCAAATTTATCTTCAAGAAAGCGACCATGCACTAGGAGAGCCTGTGTGTCTTCATGCAGAAGCTCCAGCTCTATTTTGCTCAATGACCTTTCCAGCAACGTTAGTTGCTCGACCAGACTTTCGGTGGGGGTCCGCCCATTAGGTAGCTTGTGCGTGTTGGCAAAATGCTGTGGCAGGCGCAAGTATGGCTCCAGCATGTCGGGAAGATAGCTTTCGACTGTGCGACGAATAATGAGGTTATTCTGATTCGAAGTGGCTCCGTGCCTCAGATTGGGGAGCACACGCTCGATGATGGAGACGATTGCGCGCATCTGATTACGCGCATCGCGAGGCAATCTAGACTTGACCTGTTCATAGAGATGAGCAAGATCCCGTTCAATGTCGTCCATCTGTTTAGCATCTTGTCCATTCTTGGCTGTTCGCGTTTTGATGGATATCCCTAGCAGATAACCTGTAACGTATGAGCTGACGGTGATATATGTGTCGCGTACCGGAAGATTGCGCGGTTTTTTGACAAAGCACTCAGGGTGCT
>CALKWL010000297.1 GCA_938004235.1 uncultured Gammaproteobacteria bacterium | reverse complement strand
GATCGCGACGATGCCGTGAAGTCCTACCGCGCATGGGTAGAAGAGTGTGGCAATCAGCCGGTCAAGCCCGATTGGGATGCGCAAGCGCGTTACGACGAGGCCCATGGCACTGTCAACGGCTGCGATCCCGCCATCGCGGCTTGGAACGAGCAATTCAGCGGGGAGTATTGATAATGACCGTCACAGTTTACCCCGGCAAGCTGGTCGATGAACAGGGCACGAAAATGTGGGATTTGCCCTTCCCCCTCGGCGCTGGTGAGAACACCAAGTATCACAAGGACGCAAAAGCCCGCATGGAGCGCGGTGAAGACGTGGAGTATCCCCTTGCTGTTCGCGCAGATGTCGCGCTCCGACGGCGGGTTATCAGGGGAGGATCTTACGCATGTTTCTGTTACGTCGTTTAGCCGTCCTCTTGCTGATCCTTAGCGCCTCCCCTCTTTACGCCAACGACCCTCCCGAGCTGCTGATTTACGGCGGCATCACCATGGTTCGCCCGATCAGCGAGCTTGCACAAAATTTTGAAAAAACCGAACGGGTCAAAATCCGGATTTCGCAAGGAGGGTCGGAAGACCTCTACCAAAGCGCCAAACTGAGTCGGCAGGGCGATCTTTATTTGCATGGCGAGCCGAGCTACCGAGAGCTATATCTGGCCGAAGGATTACTTGGCGACTACGCCATCATCGGCTACAACCGCATGGCCATGATGGTTGCCAAGGGTAATCCGCACGCGGTCAAAAGCGAGCCAACCGAGTTGCTCCGCCCGGAGCTGGACGTCATCATCGGCAATGCAAAATCGGGCAGCGTCGGCAAGGAAACCGAGAGCATTCTTAAAGCCCTTGGAATCTATGCACAGGTTCTGGATCGGGCGATCTATCTTGCACCCGACTCGCGCGCCCTGATGACCGCCATGAAAAGGGGTGAAGCCGACGTCATCATGAACTGGCGCGCCGTAGGTTTTTTTCCCGACAACGCGCCGTTTATTGATGTGATTGATCTTGACCCCAGGCTGGCCAAACCCGAAGCGCTGCTGCTCACCCAGCTTGTGTTTTCCAAACACCCGCAGCTTGCACGCAAATTCATGAGCTATGCCGCAAGCCCCGAAGGACAAGCCATCATTCGCAAATACGGCTTCTTCGATAATCGCACCGTCTTACCCGAGCATTCCGGCAGTATCGGCCATGACTGATCACAGCGCACAGGACGCCCAAACCGTTCACGAGGCAAGCACCCGACGCCTCGACCTGCTTGTCGGCGTCTTCGTGACCGCGCTCGTGATCATCCTTGGTCTTAGTTACTCGTTTTCAAAGCTTATCGACGACCTGAACCAGCAAGGAGCGAATGAACGCGCCCGCCTGTTCATCGGCGAGGACATCGTTCGCAAAATCAACCTGATCGAAAAAGACTTCTATCAAATCGTCGCCACACGCAGCACGCGCGCCTGTGAAATCATTGCGACCGAGATCCTTGCCAATGTAAGCGCGCTGGAAGGCGACTTGCGCGTCCTTCAATCCGGCGGCACCGTCCGCCAAATCATCCAGCTCAACATTGACAATGTCGATCAGATGGTGCGCGAGGCCAGCTACCAACCGCACGAGCGCTCGCCCTACACCATGGAAGTGATCGAAATATCCCCGCATCTCGACCAGATCCGTAAAAACACTGCCACCCTGCTGGCGCTCACGCAGGCGAACGCCAAAGAATGCAGCGCTTCGTCCCAAGCCGAACACGATCTGGCTCAGGGTGAGCTCGAAACCTTCCTCAAGGGCATTCCGCCCTTTTTCCACCGCCTCAATGAAAATGCCAACCGGCTCTTTTACGGCAGCAACCAGGAAATTGAACGCATCGAAGCCGAGCTGGCCGTCAAGCGCAACCAATACAAAATCATTGAAATGAGCCTGATGGCCTTGGTCATCGTGTTTACGCTGGTTTTCGGTTTGACTTCGGTGCGACGCCTCAATGCTGCCCATGCCAGACTGAGCCAGACGCTCATCGCCATGCGCGCCGCGCGCGACGAAGCCGAGCACATGGCGACGCATGACATGCTCTGCGGCTTACCAAACCGGGTTCTGCTCGAATCGCGCCTCGAACAGGCCATCGCCCGAAGCAAACGCAATGGACGCATCGGCGCGGTCGCCTTTTTCGATCTCGACGGATTCAAGTCCATCAATGATCGACATGGTCACGACATCGGCGACCTTCTGCTGATTGCCGTTTCACACTGCCTGCGCGAACGCCTGCGCGCCAGCGACACACTCTCCCGCTTCGGCGGAGATGAATTTGTCATCCTGATTGACGATCTGAGCGAAGCGGATGAAGCGCTCATCGTCATGGAAAAACTGTTCGGCTGCCTGCGCACCCAGTACCACATCGCGCAAAAGGAGTTCTACATCACCGCCAGCTGCGGCCTGGCACTCTTCCCCAAAGACGGTGAAGACCCGCAAACGCTCATCAAAAATGCCGACACCGCAATGTACCAAGCCAAGGCGCAGGGGCGTAATCGCATCTGCGTCTACAACGCCGCCATGACCGATGAAGTCGTAACCCAGTTGACCATCAAGGACGAGCTGCGCCTTGCAGTCGAAAACCAGCAATTGCGCCTCTATTACCAGCCGCTGATCGATGCCCGCTCGCTGCAAATTATCGGAGCCGAAGCCTTGCTGCGCTGGCAACACCCGCAGCGCGGCCTGTTGGCTCCAGATCAGTTCATTCACATTGCCGAACAATCCGGCCTGATTCTCGAACTGGGCGCCTGGGTGCTTGAACGCGCCATTCAGGACGCCCGACCATGGATCGAACTGTATCCGGGGCAATTCAAACTGCACATCAATGTATCGGGCATACAACTCAAGCAGAGCGACTTCGCCGAACGGCTATCCGCCCTCCTCCAGCGTTACTCCTATCCAGCTGAAGGGCTTGAGCTGGAAATGACCGAAAGCATCCTGATCGACGACGTCGCCCATGCCAACGGGCTATTCGAGCGCCTGCGGCACATGGGAGTCGGTCTCTCGCTCGATGACTTCGGCACAGGCTACTCATCGCTGACCCATCTGCGGCAAATGCAGTTCAGCTACATCAAGATCGACCGCGCCTTCATCCACAACATTCCCAATGACCAGGACGACTGCGCCCTGGTTGAAGCCACCCTGGCATTCGGCCATCGCCTGGATATCCCGGTCATCGCTGAAGGCGTCGAGAACGCAACCCAGCAAGTCTGGCTGCAAAAGCGCGGCTGCGAAATGATGCAGGGGTACTTCTTCGGCAAACCCATGAGCGCACAGGACTTTTTGCACCGATTCGAAACACAGCGCAAGACCGCCACCCCACCTTTGCCGCCGACAGACGGAGCCTGAAAACCTGTTCAAAGCCACCCTGAGCAAGTTCTAGGGGCTTGAACGCTCACACTTGTGCAAGGCAACGTGCCGTCAAAAGCCCGAAGTCAATCCAAAACGCCGCGCCAGAAACGAGAAGACCCGCACAAGGCGGGTCGGGTTCGATACATTTAAGATCGTTTATTGTAACAACGGCTCTCACCCCGGAAAGCTACAATAGCTCGCATACTACGACATGAGGTGCGCGCATGGAACGGTCGGATGAAAATAATGCTCCCGTGAGCTACACCCTTGGTCTTGATATCGGCATGGCCTCCGTCGGCGCAGCACTGCTGACCGAAGATCACATTCTCGCCCTGCATGTACGTACCTTCGACAAGGCCGAAACCGCCAAGGAAGGCGAGTCGCTCAACCTGATTCGCCGCGAAGCACGCCTGACCCGCCGCCGTATCCGCCGCCGCGCCCACCGTCTGCTGCGCCTGCGCCGCCTGTTCAAGCGCGAAGGGCTGCTGACCAGCCACGACTCCGCAGCCTTTGCCGATGCCGCCTCGCCTTGGGCCTCACCTTGGAATTGGCGCGCCGAAGGACTGGAGCGCAAACTCGAACCCACCGAGTGGGCGGCTGTTCTCTACCACATCGTCAAGCACCGGGGCTTTCAATCCAATCGCAAAAGCGAAGTCAAAGAGGATGAGAAGGCCGGACAAATGCTCAGCGGCGTATCGGCCAACCAAGTGCGCATGAAGGCTGGCGGCTGGCGCACGATGGGCGAAATGGCGGCGCGGGATGATGAGTTTGCGCATACCAAGCGCAACAAAGGCGGTGCCTACACCCACACCTTTGCCCGCGCCGATCTTGAGGACGAATTGCGCCAACTCTTTGCCGCGCAACGCCAGCACGCCAACCCACACAGCGCCCCCGAACTTGAAACCGCCGTGCATGAACTGCTCATGGCGCGCAAACCCACGCTCTCCGGTGAAAACCTGCTCAAAATGGTCGGCAAATGCACCTTTGAGCCCGGCGAATACCGCGCCCCCAAAGCCAGCCACACCGCCGAACGCTTTGTCTGGCTCACCCGTCTCAACAACACCCGTATCACCGGATTGGGCGTGACTCGCGCCTTATCGGACGATGAGCGCCAGGCGCTGCTTGAGCTTCCCTTCACCCAAGCCAAGCTCACCTACAAACAGGCGCGCAAAGCGGCAAACCTCAACGAACACGAGCGATTTGTCGGGCTGGCCTATCGTGCCGACAAAGACCCCGAAAGCGCGGTGCTGTTCGAGGCAAAAGCCTTTCACAAACTGCGTAAAGCCTATGAAGATGCGGGGCTGAAAACCGAATGGGCGCGAGATGCGGTGAATCCTGAACGCCTCGACATGCTGGCCTTCGCGCAAACCGCCTACAAAGACGACCGCGAAGCGCGGGATTATCTTGCACAACAAGGTGTTGAGCCTGCCATTATCGAAGCCGTATTGAATGTGAGCTTTAGCGATTTTTTGCGCTTATCCATCAAAGCCCTGCGAAAAATCATCCCACATATGGAGGCGGGTATGCGTTACGACGAAGCCGTGCTTGCCGCAGGCTATGCGCATCACAGCGACCTCAACCAAGCCGAAACAAAAACCCGCCGCATTCCGCGTATCAACAAAGAGGATTTCCCCAATCCCGTCGTCTATCGCGCCCTCAATCAGGCGCGCAAGCTGGTTAATGCCATTATCGATGAGTATGGAGCGCCAGCCGCCGTCCACATTGAACTGGCACGCGACTTGAGCAAATCATTTGATGAGCGGCGCGACATCAAAAAAGAACAAGACAAATTCCGCGACAACAAGGAAAAAAATGCCGACAAGTATCGCGAACTGTTCGGCCAAGCGCCGAAAAGAGACCAGCTCGACAAACTGCGGCTATACGACGAGCAAGATGGAAAATGTGCATACAGCCTCACTCCGCTCGATTTAAGGCGGCTGGATGAAATTGGCTATGTCGAAATCGACCACGCCCTACCCTACTCGCGCAGCTTTGATAACGGCATGAGTAACAAGGCGTTGGTACTGACCCATATCAACCGCGACAAAGGCAACCAAACACCCTACGAATACTTGGGCGGCGCGCAAGATGACCCACGCTGGCACGACTTTGAAATTGCGGTACGCAGCAACAAAAAAATCCGCCAAGCCAAGCGCGACCGCCTGTTACGCAAAGACTTTAGCGAAAAAGAGGCCGAAGGTTTTCGTGAGCGCAACCTGACCGACACCCGTTACATCGCCCGAGCCTTCAAGACACTGGTCGAAAAACATCTGCAACTGGCCGAAGGATCGGAAAGCAAGCGTTGTGTTGTTGTTTCCGGTGGGTTGACATCATTACTACGAGCGCGATGGGGGCTACCAACAAGTAAGGAAAAACGAGAGCAGCTTGCCGACCTCAATCACGCAATGGATGCCGCAATTGTCGCGGCCTGTGGACACAAAACCGTCCATTACTTAAACACGATGCTCCCCCGCGAAGGCTGGAGTCATCAACCAGAGCAAGGCGGCTACACGAATCTAACCACAGGCGAGTTTTTATCGACACGAGATTTCGTTAAACGTGACGACATCAACAAGTTATTTCCGCCGCCTTGGGAAGATTTCCGCAAAGAGCTTCTGGCACGACTACATCCCGACCCGGCCTTGCAGCTTGAACACATCAGCGGCTATGACAAGGAACGCGCTAAGGCGGCTCACCCTATTCGCGTCTCCCGCGCCCCGCTCCGCCATGGATTGGGGCAGGCACATCAGGAAACCATCCGCTCTAGCAACCGAACCAATGCGTGTATTCCTGACGGCAAGACCGCTATCAAAACACCATTGGAAAAACTCAATCTCAGCAAAGTCGAGCACATCGTAGGTTATGACGATCCGCGCAATGAAAAGCTCATCGCGGCAATCCGTGAGCGCCTTCAACAACATGGTGATGACGGCAAGAAAGCCTTCAAAGAACCGCTCTACAAACCCAGCAAGGAAGGCAAAGCTGCACCCGTGGTACGTACTGTAAATTTAATTGACTCCAAGGTTAAAAGTGATAGCTGCACCCCGGTACGTGACGGTCTTGCCAAAAATGGAGATATGTTGCGGGTAGATATTTTCACCAATGGAAAAAATTTTTACGCCGTGCCGCTGTACGTGGCGGATGTTGTTAAAGCAGAACTTCCCAACATGGCTGTCAGCGGTGGAAAAAGCGGCTGGCTAACTATGAATCACAACTATCAGTTTCTTTTCAGCTTGTATCCAAACGATTTCATCCGCATTCAAAAAACAAAAGATGAATTCATTGAAGGTTACTACAACAGATTTGACATTGATGGAGCTGGTCGAATCGTAATGTTCCCTCATGATCAACGAGTCGAAGAAAAGGCCATACGTCCAGGAATTTTAACTACATTAAACATCCAAAAATTCCACGTCGATATGCTCGGTCGCCTCTACCCGGTGAAACAGGAAACCCGCCAGCCACTCAACCACAAGCGCAAGGGCTGAGGTATGGCCTGGCGCAGCGTGGTCATTACCCAGCCCGCACGCCTGCGACTGGAACAAAAAGCGTTGCTCGTGGAACAGGATGCAGGCAGCGTGCGCATCCCGCTGGAAGATATTTCCGTGCTGGTCATCGACCAGCCGCAAGTCAGCCTGACGGCGCAATTATTGACCGCCTGCGCCACTCGTCAGATCGCCGTCATCACCGTGGACGAAACCCACACGCCCAACGGCGTGCTGTTGCCGCATCTGCCGCATAGCCGCGCCTTGCAGGTCATGCGCAAACAATTAGACATGAGTCAGCCGCGCAAAAAACGCCTCTGGCAAGGCATTGTGCGGCGCAAGATCAACAACCAGGCCGATGTGCTGGAGCGCTATGGGCTGGATGCCGCCAGCCTGCTGCGCCAGATGGCCGGCGAGGTCAAGTCCGGCGACAGCGGGCATCATGAAGCGCACGCGGCGCAAGCCTATTTCCGCGCCCTGTTCGGTTTGGGGTTCAGCCGGGCGCAGGATCGGCTGCACAACGCCGCGCTGAATTACGGCTACAGCGTGATTCGCTCCGCTCTGGCACGCACACTGGTGGCCTACGGCTTTATCACCGCCTTCGGCCTGCATCATCGCAGCGAACAAAACGCCTTCAATCTGGCCGACGACCTGATCGAGCCGTTTCGCCCCATTCTGGATGCGCATGTGCTGGGTCAATGGCCGCTGCATGACGAAGATCGTGACCTGACGCGTGAAGACAAGGCGCATCTGGTCAGCGTACTGCATCAGGATGTCGCCATGCTCCAGCCGGATGGTCTCAGCGGACATAGCACTCTGCTTGCCGCCACGGAGGCTATCGTCATCAGCCTGGTGCAACGACTGGATGATGACGCAACCCACCTGCACATGCCCGCACTGGCGACGCGGCAGTCAAGCGAAGACGAAGGTTAAACCGCCATGAGCATGGAGACTCGTCGATTTATGCGCCTGATGGTATTTTTTGACCTGCCCACGCTGACCAAGGCCGACAAAAAGGCCTACACCCTGTTTCGTCGCTTTCTGATTCAGGACGGCTACGACATGCTGCAATGGTCGGTCTACGGACGCATCACCAACGGCTTTGACGACACGCAAACCCACATCAAGCGCCTGTCCGCCAATCTTCCGCCCGATGGATCGGTGCGTTGCCTGCAAGTCAGCGAAAAGCAGTTTGCGCAGATGAAATTGCTGGTCGGCCTGCCCAAAATTCAGGAAAAAAAGGTTCATGCGGCGCAAATGGTGCTGCTCTAACGCGCAAAAAAAATTCCCCAAAACCCACAACCGGCTACGCCGGACGCGGGTTTTGGGGAAGGATATTGTAGCTTTCCGGGGTGAGAGAGGGAGCTACAACGGCGGGTTTGATTGAGATTGATGGTTTGCGATTGTAGCTTTCCGGGGTGAGAGAGGGAGCTACAACCACGACTTTTGAGGCTGATTCTGTGGCGGCATTGTAGCTTTCCGGGGTGAGAGAGGGAGCTACAACAGTGGACGGTGTGGCGCGCTCACGCCCTGGATTGTAGCTTTCCGGGGTGAGAGAGGGAGCTACAACGTAGTCATCCTCGGCCATGCCAAGCTGCGATTGTAGCTTTCCGGGGTGAGAGAGGGAGCTACAACGACAAAATGCCTGTTTCGCGCTTGGGTTGGATTGTAGCTTTCCGGGGTGAGAGAGGGAGCTACAACTTCGCCCAAGGCGAGTTGCAGTTCGGTGGTATTGTAGCTTTCCGGGGTGAGAGAGGGAGCTACAACGATGCGCTGAACAAGCTCACCAGCAAACAATTGTAGCTTTCCGGGGTGAGAGAGGGAGCTACAACACCTTGCCGCGCGGACACGTCGGCGCCAAATTGTAGCTTTCCGGGGTGAGAGAGGGAGCTACAACGGCGGTGGCGACCAACCTCCCGGTGATGGATTGTAGCTTTCCGGGGTGAGAGAGGGAGCTACAACTTGGCTCTGTTTGAGCGTTTGACCGTAGGTATTGTAGCTTTCCGGGGTGAGAGAGGGAGCTACAACGGGACATGGGCATTAAAGATTTTAGCGTTATTGTAGCTTTCCGGGGTGAGAGAGGGAGCTACAACCGCAGGGCGTCCGATTTGAGCGCCGAGCGAATTGTAGCTTTCCGGGGTGAGAGAGGGAGCTACAACGGTCGCAGATGATGGAATACCTGCTCTCCGATTGTAGCTTTCCGGGGTGAGAGAGGGAGCTACAACGATTAATCATGAACAGCTCACGGCGTTGTGATTGTAGCTTTCCGGGGTGAGAGAGGGAGCTACAACATGAACTTCAGTCAACAGCAAGTCATGCAAA
>CALKWL010000296.1 GCA_938004235.1 uncultured Gammaproteobacteria bacterium | reverse complement strand
ATTGACTGACGTGACTGGAGTTCAGACGTGTGCTCTTCCGATCTTGATGCTCGACAGCCGAAGGCGCATTTCCTTGTGCATGATGGGTGAAACTCGCACCAAAACACACGGCACCATCACGCGCAGGAATCACATAACCCTCACGACACGCGACCGCGCTCAGGCGTCTCCAATCACCCTGTGCCGGGTTCAGGCTGATTTGCCCGCGGATGGCCGTCAGCGGCAAGGCTTCAGCATAACGCGCCGGCAACAGGCGCAAAGCATCATGGGCATTCGCCAGGATCACGTTCTGACTGCGCGCCAGAACATCGCCCAGTTGATCGGTCAACACCCACGTATCGGCATCACGGCGCAAATCATGCACCGCCACCCCAGAACGCAAGGAAATTTCCGAATGCGCCAGCAGCGCACGCACCAAGGCCGGCGGGCACACCGAACCGCCGCCCGCAAACCACCAGCCCGGCTGCTCGACCGGAACGCCAACCAGGGCAGAGCCCTCCGCTGCACTCACCCAACGGGCAAAGTCTGTCGGAAAGCTGCATTGCGCGACAATTTTTTCCTGCTGCGCCGCATGGCGTGCGTTGCGGGCAAGGCGCAGCACGCCGCTGGGCTGCCAATCGACACGCACGTCATCCTGCATCAAAGCCTCCATGCGTTGGCGTGCGTACGCCATGCCCAACATGGTCAAACGGCTTAACTCGTTGCCGGTACGGCTTAACACCGGCAACAGGATTCCGGCGGGGTTTCCCGAAGCCTCTTGCGCAGGTTCGGCATGGCGCTCGAAAACCTGCACACGAAAGCCGCGTTCAGCCAGACTACGCGCCACGCTCGCCCCAGCAATGCCGGCGCCGATCACCAGCGCCTCGCGTGTTTGCGCAGGCGCCGCCGCTGGGAACCAGGGTTTCGCATTCATCATCATCAGAAAACGCAAAACCTACGGCGCGTCCGGCGTCAAAGGCGGGGATGGCAGGGCCTGCCCCGCCATCAGCTCGTCCAGCACTTCGATCATGCAGCGAGGTTTGGACAGCGCATACCCCTGCACAAAGTCCACGCCGACGCTCTCCAGCATCGCGACATGCTCACTGCTCATGGCGAACTCTGCAATCGTCTTCATGCCCATGACCTTGCCGATATGGTGGATGGTTTCCACCATGGTTCGATCCAGAGGGTCGCTCAGCATATCGCGCACAAATCCGCCATCAATCTTCAGGCACTGAACGGGCAAGGATTTGAGATAGCCGAAGGACGACATGCCGCTGCCAAAATCATCCAGCGCAAACTGGCATCCAAACGCCTGAATCTGGCGCATGAAATCAATCGCCTGACTTAAATAGCTGATCGCAGCCGTTTCGGTGATTTCAAAACAAAGCGCTTTTGGATCAATCGCGTTGGACGCCATCTCATGCTGGATAAACGCCGGCATCAACGGGTCGATCATTGACAATCCGGAAAGATTGATTGCCAGATGCACCTTATCGCCGACATCCGTCTTGGCCAGCCGCTGCAAGGCGTTGCGCACCACCCAGCGGTCGATATGCGGCATCACCCCATAACGCTCGGCTGCCGGAATAAAGCTGTCCGCCGGCATGATCTCGCCATTTTCATTACGCAAACGCAACAGCACTTCAAAATGGCGTTCGTGCGCGCTTTTGGCCAGGCTGCTCAAGGGATGGATTTCCTGGAGCATGAGGACAAATCGATCCTCGCGCAAAACCTCGCGCAAGCTGGATGCCATCAGCATCTGGGCGCGCCGGTTCAGAATGGCCGAATCATCCGCACGATAGACGTGCACACGGTTTCGCCCATCCTCCTTGGCGGTGTAACAGGCGACATCCGCCGCGCTCAAGACTTCGGTCGTTGAGTGCATTTCCGGATTCAGCATGACCAGCCCGATGGAGACGCCAATCTGAAATACCTTGTCGCGCCAGACAAAGCGGAAATCATGCACCACTTCACGCAGGCTGTCGGCAATTTCAAGGGCACGCCCCTCAGGGCAGTTCGGCAACAGCACGCCGAACTCGTCGCCGCCAAGACGCGCCAGGACATCGGTCTTGCGCAAGGCCTGCTGCATTAAAAACGTGACTTGCCGCAGCAGTTCATCGCCAGCCACATGCCCGCTGGTATCGTTGACGATCTTGAACTGGTCAAGATCAATGTACATCAGCGCATGTGCCGCACAGGCATCGCTGCCTTCGCCCTCCATGTCAAGCATCTGTCGCAACTGCGCTTCGAAGCTGCGGCGGTTCATCAACCCGGTCAGACTGTCATGATTGGCCTGCCAGTGCATTTCTTCGAGCATCTCACGTTTGGCGCTCACATCCTGAAACGCCAGCACCACCCCGCTCAGCTCGCCGTTGGCATCACGGATCGGCGCCACTGTGTCCGAAATATACATGCGCCGTCCATCACGGGTATGCAGCAAAGCGTTTGCATCGAGCTGGGCAAGGCTGCGCTCGCGCAGACAGCGGCGCACCGGGTTTTCAACCGGCTCTTCCGTATGTCCGTCGACCAGGTTGAGCACATCTTCCGCGGGCTGACCCATCGCCTCAGCCTGCGTCCAGCCAATAAGCGCCTGCGCCGCCGGGTTAAGAAACACGACGCGCCCTTCAAGATCAAAGCTCATGACGCCGTCGCCGATCGAGCTTAGCGTGACTTGCAGCATTTCCTTCTCATGAACCAGCAGGGCATTGGCCTTTTCAACATCCTCAACCCGTTGTTGCAGGGCTTGCGCCATGGCATTGAAAGCGGCGCCCATGCGCCCGACGTCATCGGCTCCCTCACTCAGCGGCGGGAACACAAACTCGCCCCGCGCAATCGACGCGCTGGCCTCCGTCAGGCGGGTTAGTCGGCGCGTCAGGAGCTGCCCCAGAAGACTCAGGATCACCAGGGTCATGGCAATCGCCAAAGCGGCGATCAACCCCGCCTGCCAAAGCAACTCCGTGCGCGCCTGCATAATATGATTCAAGCTCAGGCCGATATGAACTTGACCAAGATTCTGACCTTCGATGCTTAAAGGAATCGCCGCATCCAGACGCCCGCCCAAGGCGCGAATTGACTCATCGAAATTCATGCGCGGCGGCGGAAAGCCCTTGTCTTTAGGCCACCCTTGGGACGCCAGAACAACCCCAGATTGATCCTGAACGCCGAGATAGACCACGCCCGGCGCTTTGGCGGCCAGCCTGACCACGTTTTGAACCGTGGCGACGTCTTCTTGCAGCAGGGGGGAAATCAGAGCCGCCTCCAGCGCGGGCGTCAAACGCCCCACGCAAGCCTTGGACTGCTCCAGTAAGCCCTCCTCGAAGACAACCGCCGTTCGCCCGATCAAAACCGCCAGCATGATGACTTGCACCAGCATGGCCAGCCATAGCAGGCGGGAGCGAACACTGTTAGGCCAAAGCTTAGTGAACCACATGCGGCATTCCTTGAGTGGAGCTTCGCGGATTGTACTGCGTCGGCGGTGCAGACCGAGGCGGTACGGCCATCAACTGACGCAATTCCTCCGCATAACGATCCATGGCTTCAAGTTCTGAAGGCAGGACGTCACGGTAACCGCCAAGCTGATTTCGCTGAAAATAACTCAACCCTTCATCCGCCTGCGCGAACGCGTCCAGCGCCGCACGCATAAGCCTGTAGTCGTCAGACAAACGTGGACTCAGCATATAGGTGCGACCTAAAACCGACGGTCCATGCTCGAATACCTGAATTTTCTGGCGAAGATTGGACGCAAGCTGATCGACGCCCGTCTGAGACAAGGCTCCTGCATCGGCCGCCCCGGCGACCACGCGCTCCGCCAGGCTGTCCGAGGCACTGACAAAATCAACCTCGACCGGGGCTATCCCTCTTTCTTCCAGGTATTGCTTGCCCCAAAGCGCCGTCAGCGAACCTGGCCCCAGCGTCAAAAATCTGCGCCCGTCCAGGTCTTCCACGCGCTTAATCTTGGGATTATTGGTCGCCTTGATAAGAACCAGGCTGAAATCAGCCTGATAGGTCACCAGGGGCTGCCAGCCCGCATCCTTTTGCAGCAGGCGCGCCTGGTGCCCGGTGGTAATCACAATGTCATAACGTCCATCCAGAGCCCGATGCAAGAACGCCTCGAAATTGGGCGCTGAAACAACGCGCACATCACGCTGAAGATGATTTATCAGAAACATGCGCAAAGGTTGATAACTGGAAAAAAGCGCGCGCGCGCTGGTGTGGGGCGCGATACCGATCACCAGCGGCGGCCTGGCTTCGGAATCCGCCGCGACACTCTGTATGGACGGAAACGCAAGCAGAAGACCACATAAAACGAAAAACGATCGGCGGGACAGACCGTAGACATGATGATCCAGGCACCCTTGCCTGTCAGCCCGCTTTCTACCCCAAAACCTGTTTGTGATCTTGATCGACACTCCACATCTCTCCGACAAAAGCATCGCATGGATGAAACCTGTCGTCCCGCGCCAGCAAACTTAACAAGTTACTGAAACACATCCCGTTATTGATACGGCATAGAGAATTTTTGAATCCAACGTGTGTTGGATGCACAACCGTGGTCGCTTGGCTTCGCGGCACCGCATCAATAACTTCACACCGGAGCGCTCCTGCGACGCAATCTGCCTTCCGAATGAGCGACAAGGGTATTTTGCAAGGGATTTCCGCATAGCGCGGTACGATTCGACAGGCTGCGGGATAACATACGCCCGATACTGGCTGTAAGGTTCATAGCACACAAACACCGAATTGGTGATAACAGGATGCTAAAAACTCACCCAGAGGCCAAACGGGTCTGCAAAGTGTTCCACATCAACATTGCCACCGTCATCGGCCCCACGCCGCCCGGCACCGGCGTAATCCAGCCCGCACGCTCACAGGCCGTATCGAACACCACATCGCCCACCAGCGAACCATCCGCCAGCCGGTTGATGCCCACATCAATGACCACTGCTCCCGGTTTGATCCATTCGCCGCGTACCAGACCAGGCTTGCCCGCCGCAACAACCAGCAAATCGGCGCGCGCCACATGCGCCGCGAGATCGCGGGTGAAACGATGCGTCACTGTGACCGTGGCTCCAGCCAGCAGCAGTTCCAAAGCCATCGGGCGTCCCACAATATTCGACGCCCCCACGACCACCGCCTCCATGCCCTTGGGGTCAATTGCATAGGTTTCCAGCAGGCGCATGACCCCAAACGGCGTACATGGACGCAACCCCGGCATCCGCTGCGCCAGACGCCCGACATTGTAGGGGTGAAAACCATCCACATCCTTATGCGGCGCGATGCGCTCGATCAGCGCGGCGCTGTCCAGTCCCTGCGGGAGCGGAAGCTGAACCAGAATACCGTCAATCGAAGCATCGGCATTCAGGCGATCAATCAGCGCCAGCAGCTCATCCATACCGGTCGTCGCGGGCAAATCAAACGCACTTGACACAATCCCGGTACGCTCACAGGCGCGGCGTTTGTTGCCCACATACACCTTGGAAGCAGCGTCGTCGCCCACCTGAATCACTGCCAGACCGGGTGCACGCTGCCCGGCGGCGAGAAGCTGCTCCACCCCTAAACGCACGGAAGCCAAAACATCCGCCGCAACCTGCTTGCCATCCATTGTGTGAGCCGACATGCAAAACTCCCGTATTTTTTGATTAGTTACTAATTAGTTAGGACTTGCGCAAAACCCGGATTTTTCCCTGCCCCCTCGCTGCGTGCTCTCCCCCATCAAGGGAGAGCGCGCAGCGAGGGGGCAACTGGGGAGAGGAGGCTAAAACTCTTTTTGCGTAAGTCCTATACCTATTGCAGCAGCCTGTTAACCCAAGCCACACACAAACGGCTTGGACGCCAGCGCCTCAGCAATCTCGCGAATCAAGCCCGGCCCCTGATAAATAAAGCCGGTGTAAATCTGCACCAAGCTGGCGCCAGCCGCGATCTTGGCCTGCGCATCCGCCGCCGACATAATGCCGCCCACAGCGATAATCGGCAGTTCGCCCGCTAAAGCCACGCTGAACTGACGCACCACGTCAGTGGAGCGCACAAACACCGGCGCGCCCGACAAACCGCCCTTTTCTTCGGCGTGGGGCAAGCCTTCGACCCCCTCGCGGCTGAGCGTGGTATTCGTCGCAATCAGTCCATCAATATGCTGACGGCGCAGAGTGTCGGCAATCGACTGAATCTCCTCTGCATTCAAATCCGGGGCGACTTTCACCGCCAGGGGCACATAGCGCCCGTGCTGCTCGGCCAAAC
>CALKWL010000295.1 GCA_938004235.1 uncultured Gammaproteobacteria bacterium | reverse complement strand
TTGACTGACGTGACTGGAGTTCAGACGTGTGCTCTTCCGATCTGGGCGCTTGCGCCGGCCTGCTGGATGAGTGCCTGGGTGAGCCAGACGTAATCGTCTTCAGTGAGCGCAAGCTGCCCCATATCATCGTCGCGGTGGGCGTCAAACCCTGCCGAGATAAAAATCAGTTGCGGTGCGAAAGCCTTCAGGCGGGCAAACCACGCCTCGCTGACGGCGGAGCGCCAAGCGGTGCCGTCGGCTCCGGCGGGCAGGCCTGCCGGTAGGCAGTTGTCGGCCAGGGGGGGGATACCGCTGCCGGGGTAGTAGGGGTGCTGGAAGCTGGAGCAGAACAGGATGCGCTGATCGCCCGCAGCAATCATTTCCGTGCCATCGCCGTGATGTACGTCGAAGTCAATAATGGCGACACGTTCCAAGTGATGCCGTTGCAGCGCGTGGAGCGTAGCAATCGCGATATTGTTGAAAATGCAGAATCCGGACGGGCGTGTGCGGCTGGCATGGTGTCCCGGCGGGCGGATGGCGCAAAAGGCGCGGCGTCCGGGCTGCTGCAAGACCCAATCAACCGCCGCGATGCCGCTGCCTGCGGCGCGCAGGGCGGCGGGTAGCGTATGCGGGTTCATGGCGGTGTCGCCGTCGAGGTTGACCATGCCGCTATTTGGAGCATGGTCAAAGATCAGTTTGATCATCTGTTCGCTGTGCGCAAGCGCCAAGTCGTCACGGCTGGCGAGCGGCGCATCCAGATGCGTCAGCCACGGGTCGAGACCGCGTGCAATCAGCATGTCGGCAATCGCTTCGAGGCGTGCGGCGTTTTCGGGGTGGTGAGCGCCGTTGCTGTGCTTGAGGCAGTCGGGGTGGCTAATCAGGGCAAGGTTCATGCGGCGCTCCTGGTATTGGCGGTAGGTGTGTCCCTGAATTTACTCCGTGTTGTCGGGATAGGCCACGACATGGTCAATCGCCAGACGAATACCGATGCTCTCGCCAATGGCGTGGTCGTGATGCGAGGGTACGAGCGAGAGGATGCGCGCGCCGCTGGCCAGCTCCAGGGTGTAGAGGAATTCGGCGCCGCGAAAGGCTTTTTTGACAATTTTCGCCTGCATGGCGCTGTGGTCGTCGTGAAGCACGTCATCAGGGCGAATCAGCACGTTAACCGTACAGCCGTTCCAGCACTCGTCGCAGGTGTCTGCGCCGCACTGGGTAGGAATAATGCCGGTCAGCACGCCAAGTTCGATCTTGACCTGACGACTGCTCATGACCTGTCCGCGCAGAAACGCGCCCATGCCGACGAAATCGGCCACGAAACGATTGCTGGGGCGGTGATAGACGTTATAAGCCGTATCCCATTGCTGGATGCGCCCCTGGTGCATGACGCCGATCATGTCGGCCATGGCGAAGGCTTCGTGTTGGTCATGCGTGACCATCAGCGCGGTGATGTCTTCGTGTTTGATAATTTCGCGCACTTCGGTCGCGAGTTTTTCGCGCAGTTCCACATCCAGATTGGAAAAAGGTTCGTCCAGCAGGAGCAGGGCGGGTTTGGGCGCCAGTGCGCGGGCGAGAGCCACACGCTGTTGCTGGCCGCCGGAAAGTTCATGCGGATAGGCCAGGGCACGTTCGGCGAGGCCGACGGTTTCGAGCATCGCTTGCACGCGTTGTGCGCGCGCCCGGCGTTCGAGGCCGTGCAGTCCGAAGGCGATATTCTCGGCAATATTCAAGTGTGGAAACAGGGCGTAATCCTGGAAAACCATGCCGACCTGGCGTTTTTCGGGTGGAATGACTCCGGTCGCTTGGCTCATGACCTGCCCATTGAGACGAATGAGGCCTTTGGACGGGGTTTCAAAACCGGCGATCAAACGCAGCGCCGTGGTTTTTCCGCAGCCGGATGGACCGAGCAGGCAGGCAATCTCGCCACGTGTCAGCGTGAATGACATCTGCTCCAGAACAGGCTCACCGCTGTACTGGCAGGCAAGTTGTTCGACATTTAATACGGGCGACATAGGTTTCGGGTTGTGTCTTGTTCAGAATCAGGTGCCGGGATGATAGTCTGAGAATCGTTTTCATTCATCTTCGCTGCTGCTGCATATGCCCCGTCTTTCACTCCTTTCAGTTTTGACCCTGTGCATTGCACTGCTGGTGGCTCTGCCTCTGGGCGGTCTTATGATTCAGGCATTGCAGACAGGCACGCCAGGCGTTTGGGGGCATTTGGCGAGCACGGTGCTGTTGGACTATGTGCTGAACAGTCTGTTGCTGGCCGTGGGCGTGGGGCTGGGCGCGGCCTTGCTGGGCACGCTGAGCGCATGGCTGGTTTCGCGCTACCGCTTTCCCGGCCAACGCACGCTGGAATGGGCCTTATTGCTGCCGCTGGCCATGCCGACTTATGTGATTGCCTACGTCTATACCGATGCGCTGCAATTCGCCGGACCGATTCAGAGCGGTTTGCGCGCGCTGTTCGACTGGCAGCGCGGCGATTACTGGTTTTTCGAGATTCGTTCGTTGGGTGGGCTGATCGTGGTGTTCAGCTTGGTGTTTTATCCCTATGTGTACGTGCTGGCGCGCGAGGCGTTCCATGACCGTCCGGCGAGTATCGAGGATGTGGCGCGCAGTCTGGGACTGAGCCGCGCGGGCGCACTATGGCGCGTGGTGTTGCCCATGGCGCGACCGGCGATTGTGGCCGAGATCGGAAGAGCACACGTCTGAACTCCAGTCACGTCAGTCAAT
>CALKWL010000294.1 GCA_938004235.1 uncultured Gammaproteobacteria bacterium | reverse complement strand
GAGATTGACTGACGTGACTGGAGTTCAGACGTGTGCTCTTCCGATCTGAATGAGGGGGAGATTTTGCGGAGAACCCAGACGCTTGAGTATGTATTGCGAATGTATGTCCCCAACTTGGTCTAAGTCTGGCGACACGAGTACAGCATACAGCACAGATACGATTGACATTATCACAACATACGTGGCTGGCAATCCCGTTGCAATTGAGGATATAACAATAGTAGCCACACCTGCTGGTGCAGCTACTCGAATAGTTTGATTTAAGTGGTATCTTCCATCCATAGTAGCTTGGGTGGCAACCCGTCAACTACATGGAGGTTGTGTAAACCGCTCCCCAACCGTCATCGGATTCGTTTGGGTCAACCAGGCCATCATAGTCGAACCCCGTGTCACTAACAGGCTCAACGGGGGCAACCGCCGTGCGCTGCCGGGGTTTTGGCTTTGGTAACTTTGGCAAGCCGCTCTTAAAATCGGCAAACGAACCGACAAGGCAACCCAGCAAGAACACGATGAGGTATCCGGCATAAGCAAAGTTACTTACCAGCACCCAAATCACGACAAGAGACAACAATGCAGTGCCGAGCCATTTGACCGCATTCAAGTGCATCTGTTTTTGTGTCAATTCCATTATTCTAACTCCAATGCTTTTACAATTTCATCAACCAAGGTATCTGGCAAGTCCAAATGTGCCAGCTTTTCTTTTACAGACGGCACGGTGTATGCCAGCAAATCTTCGTCGTAAGCATCCGTCTTTGGAAGCCACGACCAGTCTTGAACAATGACAGATTGGAAGCGAATAACATCGCTCCCTTTGACCATCATCATGTCACCATGAGGCATGAGTTTGTGAAGGGGTACACCGCCTCCACCCAAGTCGCCAGCAGCTTTTGCGGTGGCAACATAGCCCAACCAACGCGCACCTAGTTGCTCAATCACAATCCCAGAAAGGTCGGCCGCATTCGGCCTTTGTGTGCCTATCACCATATGCACGCCGTACTTACGCCCTTCTTTGAGGATAATCTGAATATTGGCTATATTGGCCGTCATTCTCTTTTTACCCTCTGGAGAAGCTGCTTTGCGCGTATCGCTCGTGCCGCAAACGTCGTCAGCTTGAGCTTCATCAATGAAGATGTAGACGCGGAGCAGGTCTGGCACCTTGCGGACGTTATAGCCAGAGGTTCGTCGTGTTCGACATAAGGTGGCAGCGGCTTCCAGTGTGGCAGCAATTTCGTCTTGAGAGACGATAACATCGCGCCGTAGATGCGGACACCCATTAAACACCTCGAATGCGTCATTATGCGGGTCTATGATGTAGATTGCCGTGCGTTCTAGCGGTGATGTATTGATTAGCTGTGCAATCATCGCCTGCATGAATGTGGACTTACCAGAGCCAGTTGTCCCGGCAATCAGATGATGTGGATAATCATCAATTTTGTACTGCATCACATGATTGCTTCCAGACACCCCAATACCGATTCCCCCTAACGTATCGAAGCCTACAATTTGGTGCAACGTCTTGAGCGCATAAGAGAAAGTGACGAACACGCGCATCCCTTTTTGGGTGACTGCAACGCCACTAGAATCCAGAGCGACCTCTAGGAACTGCGCCATGTCACTAGAAGTCATGGCCTTTGCCGCCGTAGGGTCGTTTAACATAAAGATGTATGTTCCAAAACGAGGCCCCATTTGCGGTCTTGACGGGGGCGTGTCTGGGTGGAAGCGCACGGGGCTGTCCTTGGATTGTTTCCCACTACCATCCACAACAAGCAAGCCTTTGCTAATAAGCAAAGCAACCAGAGATTGGCTGATATGAGATAGATAGCTGGAAATCAATTTGTCCTGTGGCATCGTGCGCTCCCTTTGTGTTCGTTAATCAAGATGTTCTACATAGTACAGGAGCCTGCGGAGGATGTCAAGAGCTTCGGCTTTATTCGCGGCCTCAACCGTGACCGTTTTCCTATTCATGGCGAGTATTGCATCCGTAAAGGCAATCAAATCCTGTAGGCGAATGGTCACGAGCCAGCCAGACCTGTTCTTTCTGTGAAACACGGTTGGGACTTCGCCCGGCAAAGCATCCCGTACTGACTGCTCCATCGCATCTTGCAGGTTTAGACGTTCGTTGTGTTTGGCTTCGATGTGAACGCCAGTATGAACCACGTTGTTATAGTCGTCAACGGCAACCACATCTGCGATTTCCGCACCACTACGCTGTTGTCCCCGTATAAACCGAAACGAAGGGAACATTTCTGTCAGGCGGGAAGCCAAGTCGCGCTCGGCCCTTGCTCCTTTATCTCTTGAGTTGGTCATGAGCCGTCCCCATCAAGGTGCGCAGATCGGAAGAGCACACGTCTGAACTCCAGTCACGTCAGTCAATCTC
>CALKWL010000293.1 GCA_938004235.1 uncultured Gammaproteobacteria bacterium | reverse complement strand
TGCGCCTCCTGCCACGGCATGAACGGCGAAGGCATGGGTATTTTCCCGAAGCTGGCCGGTCACCCTGCGGCCAAGACCACTGACTTGCTCAAGCAGTACAAGGCAGGCAAGACTGTTGGCGCCAACACCGCGATGATGGCTCCGCAAGCTGCGAGCCTGTCCGATGCTGATATCGACAACCTGGCTGCGTATATCGCCACCCTGAAGTAATCGCACGCGCTTGCCGCAACGAAAAAGCCCCTGCCAATTGGCGGGGGCTTTTGTTTGTGTGCGAGATGGTCTTACCAGGACTTGTACGGCAGGAACTTGCCGTTCATGGTCACCACCACGCGGTCGCCGAGCGGGTTTTCTTCCTTGTCGATGTGCATGGAGAAGTCGATGGCGCTCATGATGCCGTCGCCGAATTTCTCATGGATCAGCGCTTTCATGGTCGGACCGTACACGCCGACGATTTCGTACAGGCGATAGATCAGAGGGTCGGTCGGTACGGCTTTTTCCCAGCTCTTGGTCGGGCAGGCTTCAATGGCGGCCTTGGCTTCAGCGGGCAGTTCCAGCACGGTCACCAGCTTTTGTGCGTATTCCGGCTTGAGGCTGTTCATGCCCAGGCAGGCGGAGGTGGTGAACACCGGCGACAGGCCGATGCCGCTGGCGATGGCTTCCCAGCTCAGGCCGAGGGCCTCTTTCTTTTCAAGGATCAGGGCGGTCAGGGCTTCTTTGTTCATCATGGCGAGGTCTCCGGTTAGGTTGAGTCAGGGGGCTTTGTGGGCGTGTCGTTCGCCTGCCAAAGGTACTATCAAAAAGCTTGCCAATATCGACGAAGCGCGTCTGGATGCGGCTTACGGGAGATTGGGTGCGCTGCGCTTTGCGCTCGATATCTCCTGGTCGGACATTGTTCATTCTTGGTGAGGACATTTGAGGACAGAAAATCCGACAATGTCATCTCATGGTGCGGTGGTTGAAGACCTTGTTTGTAAAAGTCATTGTATTTCAATGAGTTGAATCAATTGGCACGGGTGGTGCATTACCTCGGTTGCGAACCATCAACGCATAACCGAGGAAAAATCCCCATGAGCACCCAGTTTGAAGAACCCGTCGCCCCGTCCTGCATCCGTCAAGCCCTGCGCGAAATCGATGCGAGCGGCCTCGCCGCCCTTGGCGAGAAAGGCAAAGCCAATCCTACTGCCGTTGTCACCCTGAAAGCCAAGACCGTGTGCGAAGGTCAGTTCCGCAACCTGACCTACATCCGCGAACTCGCGCCGGTGGTCGTTGACGAGCCGCCGCACCTGCTTGGCGAAGACACCGCGCCGAACCCCTCCGAAGCCCTGCTGGCCGCGCTCGGCGCCTGCCTGGCGGTAGGTGTTCACGCTAACGCCACTGCGCGCGGCATCAAGCTGACCAAGCTTGAGTTGCTGATCGAAGGCGATATCAACGTCACCGCCGTATGGGGCACCGGCGATCTGGCCGATGACAAGCCGCTCGGCTTCACCGCCATCCGCGTCAAGTTCGACGTCGCCACCCTCGACCCGATCAGCGCCGAAGACCTCGACGCCCTGCTGCAACACGCCAAGAAGTGGTCGCCGGTCGCCAACACCATGATGCGCCCGGTCGCCCTCGACTGCGCCCTGCTGTAATGAACCCGCCGCTTCGTCACAGGGCGAAGCGGCTTCAAGAATTCCGAAGGAGAACGCCATGAGCGCCGTGACCCAAACCATGAACACCACCCCGTCCGCAGCCCCCGAAGGCGAGCTGCTGTTCAACGCCATCCGCGACATCGTGCGCGACAAGCTCGCCCCGCTGACCGTGAAAATCGACCAGGGCTACTACCCGGCGGAGGTGCTGCGTGCGTTGGGCGAAGCGGGCGCTTTCCGTCAACACCTTGCCTCGCAGAACGGGCGCGGCGAGTACGATCTGCAAGCCGCGCTGAAGGCGATGGACATCGTCTCGCAGCAGTGCATGTCCACCGGTTTCATGATGTGGGCGCAGGACGTGGTGTGCTGGTACATCGAAATGTCCAATAACGAGCACCTCAAGCAAACCCTGCTGCCCAAACTGGCCAGCGGCGAAGCGCTCGGCGGCACGGCGCTCTCCAACCCGATGAAGTATCTCGCTGGCATCGAGCCGTTGCTGGTCTCCGCCGTGGAAACCGAAGAGGGCTTTATCCTCAATGGCACGCTGCCCTGGGTATCCAACCTCGGCCCGGATCACTGGTTCGGTTCCATCTTCAAAGTCGGCGGCGACAACCCGCGCGATGTGATGGCGCTGGTCAACACCTCCTGGCCGGGCATGGAGCTCAAGCAGCTCGCCAAGTTCTGCGGCATGGAGGGCACCGGCACCTACGCGCTGTTCCTCAAGGACGTATTCGTGCCGAAGAACCATGTGCTGGGCGATCCGCTCATTCCTTATCTGAAGAAGATGAAGGCGGGTTTCATCCTGCTGCAAACCGGCATGGCCACTGGCGTGATCGAGAGCTGCATCCAGCTTTGCGAAGAGGTGGAGCCCAAGCTTGGGCATGTCAACTGCTACCTCGACGACCGCCCCGACGAGTTGCGCGTGGAGCTGGACGATGCGCGCGAGGCGATTGCCGGCCTGTGCGAAACGCCGTTCAACCCGGATCCGGACTACATCCGCACCGTGCTGGAAGCCCGCCTGCTGGGCGGCGAACTGGTGCTCAAGGCGGCCAACTCGGCCATGCTGCACACCGGCGCCAATGGCTACCTGTTCGACGCCCCGGCGCAACGCAAGCTGCGCGAGGCTTACTTCGTCGCCATCGTCACCCCGGCCACCAAGCATTTGCGCAAGGAAATCGACGCCATGGCGGCGGCTTGATCTGAAGTTTGTTGGAGAATGGTTATGAACACCCCGCGCTGGATCTGCAAGACCTGCGGATGGATCTACGACGAGAGCAAGGGCGACCCGGACAGCGGGCTCGCTCCCGGCACTCGGTTTGAAGACATCCCCGAGGACTGGTCGTGTCCGTTGTGCGGGGTGACCAAGGCCGATTTCATCACGTTGGAAGAGTATGCCGCCCAGCGCGGCGCGTCTTCGGGCCCGAAAAATCGTCCGCCGCGTGCCAAGGGGCAGGTGGGCGGTGAAGATGCCGTGGTCATCGTCGGCAGCGGCATTGCGGGCTGGACAGTGGCCGAACGCCTGCGCGCCCGCGACCCGGAGCGCGCGATCACCCTGATCTGCGCCGATGATGGCTGCGTCTATCCCAAACCCGCCCTGAGCATGGCCATCGGTCAGGGGCGCGGCGCGGATGATCTGGTCGAACAATCCGGCAGCGACAAGGCGGCTGAACTGGGCGTGACCTTGCAGGCCAACACCCGCGTGATGGGCATCAAGCCTGCCGATAAACGCCTGATGACCGCCAAGGGCAATGTGAAATACGGCCAACTGGTGCTCGCCCTGGGCGCCAGCCAGCGCCGCCGCGCCTTTGAAGGCGAGGCCGCCGACGACATCCTGCGCGTCAACGACCTGGCCAGTTACCGCAAGATGCGCGAACGGCTGGAGAGCGGCGCGCAGCACGTCACCCTGATTGGCGCGGGGCTGATCGGCGTGGAGTTTGCCGAAGACCTGCACGCGGGGGGGCATCGCGTCACTCTGCTCGATCTGGGCGAGCAATTGCTCGGGCGTCTGGCTCCGCCGCCAGTGGCCGCGCGGCTGCTTGATGCGCTCAAGCCACAGGGCATCGACTTTCGCCCCGGCGTCAGTCTGGCCGCGTTGGAGCGCGGAGGTGCGAGCGACTGCGCGGGCTATCGTGCCACTCTGACCGATGGCGCGACACTTGCTACTGATCTAGTGATTTCCGCCATGGGGCTCGTGCCCAATATCGAACTGGCGAAAAAAGCCGGGTTGACGGTCAATCGAGGCATTCATGCCGATCCCGCTGACATGCGCAGCAGCGATCCGCATATCTTTGCGCTGGGCGACTGCGCCGAAGTGGATGGGCGCAGCTATTTCTACATCGAACCGATCAAGCGCCAGGCCGAAGCGGTGGCGGCGGCGATCTGCGGTGAATCCGCGCCGTTCGAGCGTCGTCCGACCGCGATTCGGGTGAAAACGCCGAGTCTGGCGCTCAATCTGTGTCCGCCCGACCTGAGCGTGGCCGATCAGGGGCATTGGGTGCTGGAAAGTGAAAACGCTACGGCCTGCCGCATGAGCTTTCTCGCCCACGGCAAGCCGGTCGGCTATGCCCTCAGCGGCGCGGAAGCGGCACAGGCGGGGGCGCTGTACGAGACGGTTTGCACTAACATGGCCGCATCCTCCTGATCGAGCCGCGTCATGACCAGTATCGCCCTCAGCCTGCATCTGCTCGCCGCCGTCTTCTGGATCGGCGGCATTTTCTATTCCTATATGATCCTGCGCCCCGCCAGCGTCCAGCTTGAACCGCCCGCGCGCCTGAAACTATGGGACACGGTCTTCAGCCGCTTCTTCCGCTGGGTGTGGAGATCGGAAGAGCACACGTCTGAACTCCAGTCACGTCAGTCAATCT